>JAUWLR010000097.1 GCA_030613615.1 Candidatus Eiseniibacteriota bacterium | reverse complement strand
CTCCCTTCTTGACATCATTCCGACATAACAGTAATGTCTGGCAACCCCCGCCGGCCAAACGTCCTGGCATTGCGTCTAAGGAGCAGAAGCCCGCGTGACAATCGATGCACCCTCCACCGAGATGCGTCCCCTGAATCCACTGGCGGCGCTCACTCTCGTTATGGTCTTCCCCGGTAAGACGTTCCGGCGTCTTGTCGACCGACCCCACTGGATCCTGCCGCTTGCCTTCGTCATATGCGCGGTGGTGCTGAGTGGTCTGCTGGCTCTGGCCGCGGGGTTCATGGACGAGACGATAGAGCTTGAGGCCTTCCGGACCGGGCACGACCCCGCCGAGATACGCGACGGCACGCCGGCGGCCATGGTGGTCTCGGGTATAGTCGGGATCACGGGTGCGACGCTCCTGCAAGCGCTTCTCTTGATGGCCGTGGCACGGCTGTTCCACGGGCGCGGCACCTTCCGCCGCGCGTTCTCCGCGGTCTGCCACGCGTCGGTTCCGGTAGGAGTATCCGCCATCCTCCTCACGGCGCTCATCCCGTTCACGCAGACCACCATGTCGGGGCTGAGCCTGGCATTCGCGATCGACCGGGCGTCATCGCCGTTCCTCTGGGGACTCGCCAGCCAGCTGGATCTCGCCGCCATCTGGTTCTTCGTTCTTCTGGGTATCGCGGCCGAACCGGTGTTCGAACTCCCACGCCGGCGGGCTCGACTGGCGGTGCTGGTCTTCGGCGTCGTCTCGGTGCTGGTTCTCGGCTGGATGGGAAGAGGTGAAGCGATTCGCCGTGTGGACCCGTACTCCGACTGGTCGACGAGAGAAACTGGGAGCGTCGTGCTTCACTTCGGAGGCGAAGCGCCCAAGGGGGCACTCGTCGTAATAGCGCTGGTGTGGGAGAAGGCGGCGGAGCGCGTAGAGACGCTGACGGGCCTGCGCGCAGGAAGACCTGCTGGCGGAGCCGGGGAAGAGCGAATAGATTGCTATCTGTATCCGTCCCTTGAGGAGAAGCGTCTGGTGACCGACAATCCGGCCATTGCACACCGCGTCGAATGGGCAGGTGTGATCCACCTCGCGTGGGTCGAAGGGGCGCAGGCGCCGCTGACGCGTGAAATGCTCAAGCTGGTGGATGCGAAGGCCCACGGCAAGGTGTATACTCCTCTCATTCGGGACGGTCTGGCCGTCTACGCGGGGGGAAGGTGGGGCGGCATGGCCGTGCGCGAGGCCGGAGCGGACCTGCTTCAGAGGAAGGTCCTGCCGGGCCTTGACATACTCGTCGACACTGTGGCGTTTGTGCAACTTGACGAGAGAATCTCGCATCCGGCAGCGGGCTCGTTCATGGCCTTCATTGCCGAAGAGAACGGCGTGGACGCCGTCCGCGACCTCTATGACGACTCGGCAGGAAGATCCGAGGGTGCGAAAGCTCTTCTGGAAGCGACGCTGGACGACACGCTCGGTGGCATCGAGGCGCGCTGGATCGCATACCTGCGATTCAGTACGGACGCACCGGGCGCACGATCGCCCGACGCAGAATAGGAGATATAACGTTGGGGACCGGATTCTTCATAAGCATAGGCCAGTCGGGCGTGGTGGGGAAGCTCATCGTCTTCCTTCTGTTCCTGGTCTCGATCTACTCGTGGTCGATCATCCTCTATAAGAACGGCGTCATCCGCAGGGCCAGGAACCAGTCGTTCGCGTTCCTCGACAGGTTCCGGGAAGCCCCGGACGACATGGTGGAGCACTATGTCGACCGCGCCGAGTTCGGTTCGTCGCCGTTCGCGGGAGTCTTCCAGGCAGGTCTTGCCGAGCTGGCACTGATTCTTGGGGGGGTGGACCGCATGCAGGCCCGTCGCTCGCTCTCGATGGTTCAGATGGATGGACTCGAGCGCAGCCTGGAGACGGCTATCTCCGAGCAGGTCATGGACCTGCGCACACACCTGATAGTCCTCGCGACGACCGCGGGCGTCGCTCCGTTCGTGGGTCTGTTCGGGACGGTGTGGGGCATCATGAAGGCCTTCTCCGCGATGTCCGTGACCGGGAGCGCCAGCATCAGTAGCGTCGCGCCCGGAGTGTCCGCCGCCCTCACGACGACGGTGGCAGGCCTCGCCGTGGCGATCCCGGCGCTCGTCGGCTACAACTACCTCATGAACAACGTCAGGAACCTCACGCAGCGCATGGAGAATTTCTCCTCGGAATTTCTGTCAACGGTCGAGAGGAGCTTCGGGGCCAGGTAGACGGAGACAGCCAGTGAGAAGAAGACGCAAGCGAGAGTACAACCTGGATCTTGTCAGCGACATCAACGTGACGTCGTTGGTGGACGTGATGATGACGCTTCTCATCATCTTTATCATCGTTGCGCCGATGATGGAGCAGGGCATCGATATCACGCTTCCAACGGCCGAGCCGAAGCGCATTGACGTGGCGGAGGTGTTGACCATCTCCGTTGCAGAGAACGAGCGCGTATACCTCGAAGGCCAGCGGGTGACACTGGAGGAACTCGGGGAGCGCCTCGCGAACGTCCACGCGGTGAGAGAAGATGTAGCAGTGCTCATCAAGGCCGACACTGATCTGAGGTACGGCAAGGTAGTGGAGGTTCTGGACACTGTCAGGGGAGTGGGGATTACCAGGCTCGCGATGGCAACGAAGCCGACGAAGTAAAGCGGGACGGAAGACATGCGTAGACTCTTCATCATATCGGCGTCCATTCACGTCGCTCTCTTTGCTCTCCTGCCGGTCCTCCCTGATCTTGGAGTGAGACAGCCGCTGGCCATGGAGGTCTACGCGGTGGAGCTGGTCGATCTGCCCAGGGAGGCGGCGCCGGTCGAGGAGGTACAAGAGGAGGTTCCCGAGCCTGAGCCTGCGCCGGTCGAGCCTCCGCCTGAGGCGGACCCCATCCCGGAGAGGCCGGTCAAGCGCCCCGTGCGCAAGGTCGTCGCTCCGCCACCCAAGAGAGTGGAGAAGAGCCTGGAGGAGAAGATAGCCGACCGGCTGAAGGCACAGGACGAGAATCGTCCCGAGCAGAAGCCGCGGGAGGAGACGCCAAAGCCGCGGACCACACCCTCGAGCAGCACCAGAATCAGCGCGGGGAAAGTCGTGGCAGACTACTACCTGACGATGCTGCAGGGGAAGATAACCAGGAACTGGAAGCAGCCGAGCGCGCGGTTCACCGGAGGCGACTCCCCGACAGCGCGGGTGTCGTTCACGGTCTTGAGTTCGGGCTCAATAACCAATCTCAGGATAGCGCGGTCGTCCGACTGGTCCACGATCGACCAGTCCGCGGTGCAGGCGGTCCGAGCCTCGGCCCCGTTTGCCGAGTTGCCGTCGACGTACCTCGGGGACCGCCTGGACGTTACTATAGACTTCACGATCACGCAGTGACATATTCGGACCGCCCGAGGTAAGCGAGCGACGTTCCCTTGGGGCGAGAGACTCGGCGGCGGATATGGACAGTGAAAGGCGGGGTGAAGTTGGGTTCTGTGCGATTCAACAGGGCTGTTCCGTACGTTCTTCCGATCGCCATGCTTCTCGCAGCGAGCGGCGTGGCGGGCGCGAAGGACGTCTACCTCAGTATAGAAAAGGGGTTCGGTGAGAAGATCACGGTGGCGCTGCCGCTGTTCGAGGGCGTCGGCGGGATGGTTGATGCGTCCAACATCCGCGACGTTCTTATCTTCGACCTCTCGAACTCCGGTCACTTCAGTGTCATTGAGAACTTGGAGTTCGTTGACGAGACCGAGGCGGAGGATCGGGCCACCGGTTCTGTTGCGTTCCCCGAGTGGATCGCACTTGGCGGAGAGATTCTGGTCAAGGGCGTATTTCAGGCGGGACTGTCCGAGTTCAATCTCGAGGCGATGGTCTACGACCTCGGTCAGGGCAAGGCGATCCTCGGACGCAGATACTCCGGGGAGGCTGGACAGTGGAGAGATGTCGTGCACAGCCTCTCGGACGACATAGTCGCCCTCATAGCGGGCGAGCACGGGATCGCCCGGACGAAGATCGCGTTCGTGGCCAACGTGACCGGGACCAAGCAGGTCTACGTGATGGACTACGACGGGGAGAACCGCCGCAGGATCACCAAGGACGACCTGATGGCCATCTACCCCGAGTGGTTCCCGGATGGCAAGCGGCTCGCCTACACGAGATACAGGGGCCAGCGTCAGGAAGCGTGCGCTGTATCAGTGGCATCCGGGGTGGTGCAGAGGCTGACGTTCTTCCCGGGCCTCAACGCGTTTGTCGCGGTCTCGCCGCGCGGCCGGGACCTTGCCATGTCACTGTCGCGGGACGGGAACACGGAGATATACAGACTCACGGGAGAAGGCACGAATCCCAGGAGGCTGACGTTCGGGCGAAGCACGGAGTCGTCTCCTTGCTGGTCGCCGGACGGACGCCGAATCGCGTTCGTGTCCGATCGTTCCGGCTCCCCTCAGATCTACGTCATGAACTCGACCGGAGGGACGGCCGAGCGACTGACCTACACGGGGAGTTACAACACGTCTCCTGATTGGTCGACCGAGGGCGGTCTGATAGCGTATACTTCCAAGGTGGACGGCGTGTTCCAGATCTGCACCGTTGACGTTGAGACCAAGGAGGTGGTACGGCTAACTACAGGTTGGGAGGACAAGGAAGATCCTTCCTGGGCTCCCGACGGACGACACCTCGTCTACAGCATGAAGTCAGGAGGCACGTCGAACCTCTACATGTTGGATATATACGAACTGAAACCGCTGAGGCTCACGAGCGGCGGTGGGGACTATCTGAGTCCCGCCTGGTCGTTCTAGCTTCTCAACGTGAGGGAAGTCTCCATAAGGAGGAACGGAATGAAGAAGGTTCTTGGTCTTCTGTTGGTGGGTTCGATAGCCGTGGTCTTCGCTCTCTCGCTCTCGGGGTGCGGCTCGAAGGAAGAGGTCATGGAGGACATCACGATCGAGCCTGAACCCGTTGAGGTCATTGAGGAAACCGTGGCGGGCGACATCCCCCTTGACCCCGTGCCCGAGGAAACGATCTACATCGACATCCTGAGCAAAGTTTTCGCGGACATCAACTTCGAGTTCGACCAGTACCGCGTTCTCGATCACGACGTCCCGACGCTCGAGGGTGTTGCGGCCTGGCTGAGAGAGAACCCCGAGGTGCGCGTTCTAGTTGAGGGTCACTGCGACGAGCGCGGGACCAACGAGTACAACATGGCCCTGGGCGAGCAGCGTGCCCTCGCGGCGCGCCGCTATCTCGTCAATCTCGGCATCGACTCCGGCAGGCTGACGACCATCAGCTACGGCGAGGAGAGGCCGGTCTCTTTCGGCAGCACAGAGGACGCGTGGTCCGAAAACCGCAGGGCTCACTTCGCGGTCTCGATGTAGGCTGCGCGCACAGAGTGCCGGCGTGGTGGGGGGTGTCGCACCGTGCCGCACACGTATCTGACCGGCGGAGGGACGGAACATGAGACTAGCATCCTGTCCGGGTGCCGGCCTACGCGCATTCGGATCGTCGAGAGCGGTGGCAATTCTACTGACAGTTGCGCTTGGCCTGTCGCTGACCGGCTGCGGCACGGGTGGACTCGCCGTGAAGAGGGACGTGTGGGAGGCGGAGGAGGAGTTCTCCCGCGGTCAGGCGAGCCTGTCTGAGAAGGTTCTGTACATGGAGGGGCGGATTGCCGCTCTGGAAGAAGAGACGGGCGCGATCCGGTACCAGCTCGACCAGATATTAGCGCAGCTCTCGGGCCTCGGGACGGATTTCTCCAGGGGGCTGGAGGCGGTTCGGGATGGCCAGGAGCAGTTGGGCATCGAACTGGAGGACCGCATCAGAACCGTGGATTCCGGGCGCATGGAAGACCGCAGCGATATGTTGACGCGGATGGAGATCATCCTCGAGGAGGTGACGAATGAGAACCGTCGCCTGAGAGAGGACGTCGATGCGCTGCGCACCTCGGTTGCGTCGATGGCCACCGGCTACACGCATGAGGTGAAGAGGGGCGAGACGCTCGCCCAGATAGCTCAGCAGTACGGCGTGACGGTGGGCGACATCGTGCAGGCCAACGCCATCTCGAACCCCAATGTCATCGCCGTTGGTAAAGTGCTGACCATCCCGGCGCGATAGCGCTCTCCCAAGGTAGCGCTTCCGGGCTGCCGTTGTTCCAGTGCGCCACGTAGCTCCACAACGCGAACGACCCTCCTCGATTCGGGGAGGGTCGTTCCGCGTACCGGCGCTTCATCGTGCGTGCGGCGCGTACCAGGGGATTCGGGAATTGCCTGTGTGCTCTCTAGCTTGGAGGCGTGAACTCGAACGTCGGGTCGACCTCCCTCAGAAGCTTCGCCTGCTCCTCCAGCTTGCGTTTGAGCTCGGGAACGCCTGTCTTCATCCAGGCGTGGTAGGTGTCGAGGAACTCGTTCCGCATCTTCTCGATGGTCTCGTCCCGGTGAATCTCGTCGAGGACGAGGTCCAGGTGGAACAGCTCGCCCGGGGAGTACCTTCTGATGAAATCAAGGTACTGTCCGCGCATGTAGGAGAGGATCCTCACGTAGTCATCGATATGCTCCGACAGCTTCAACAATGTGTCTGAGATCGGGCTCTCGCCTCGTGCGAGCTTCATGGCGTATGAGGAAGCCAGGGAGTAGTAGAGGGACGCTCTCCCGATGTAGACCTGCTTGTGTGTACGGAGCTGATGCGGCTGGCTGTGTCTGGGCTCGTCGAACAGGTCGAACACGCTGACCGCCATCAGAAGGAAGTCGGCGTTGGCCTTGTAGGTTTCGTATTTCCGACGGCAATCGGCATCGCCTCCGAGTGAAGTGGCAACGTCAGCATCGGTCTGTGAGATGTAGCTGGACGCACGGTGGAGGTAGCGGGGGTCGATGTGGGAGTTCAGGAGGTGAGCGAGGTAGACGTTGACGTCCTCATCGTACACCTCGGAGTTGGATTCGATCCCGATGTTCACCCTGGAGTGTAGCAGGCAGTTGAGCATGAAGAAGTACGAGGTCTGGACGTCGGTGCCCAGATCCAGCTTCTTGCTCTTCCGCGGCCTGCTGCCGGTGCGGGTAGTCGACTCTTTCGTCTTGGCTCGATGCGCTCGTTCTGCCATTATCCGATACCCGTGAGGTGAAAGCCCCCGTGTCGAAGGGGCTCAAAAGCAAGTTCCGTACCCGGCCGGTGGTTCCCGAACGCTCCCTCGCTCTCGGCTGCTAACGGCGGCGGAGCAAGTGAGTTGCGGGGGCTCGAAGTCACCGACTGCTGGGTCTTTCTGCAAGAAGCACGCCATGGCCCGAGCGGCGGGAACGCAGTCGTCGACCCCCTTGGAAGCGGTTTCCGGTGTTACTTCCTGATGAATTACGTAGTCTGTGCGGGTGTGTGAGGAGGACGAGCAATGAGAGCAGGCGTTGTGCAGTTCGAGCCCGAGTTCGGGAACGTCAAAGGCAACCTCGAGACGCTGCTGTCGATGATCGCGTCTGAGGAGGCCGACCTGTTCGTACTGCCCGAACTGGCCCTGTCCGGGTACATCTTCGAGTCCAGGGAAGAGGCGCTGTTGCTTTCGCAGGGCCCGGGTGGGGAGGAGTTCGAAGGCGTGGCGAGCCTGGCCCGCGACAAGGGGGCCACGATCGTGCTCGGCTTCGCCGAGAGGGCGGGGGAGCGGCTCTACAACTCATCGATCATGGTGTCCGCGGACGGGACGACCTCCGTGTACCGCAAGGTGCAGCTCTTCTGCAACGAGAAGAAGATCTTCGATCCGGGCGACAGGTCTCCCGCGGTTGTGGAGGTGGCAGGCGTCAGGCTGGGGATGATGGTCTGTTTCGACTGGATCTTCCCCGAGGTCGCACGCACTCTTGCTCTCAAAGGAGCGGATATCCTTTGTCACTCCACCAATCTGGTCCTTCCGTTCTGTCAGGACGCCATGGTGACGCGGTGCATCGAAAACAGAGTCTTCGCACTTACGTCGAACAGAGTGGGGACCGAGCGCCGAGCCGGTCAGGAACTCACGTTCACCGGCAGAAGCCAGGTGGTGACGCCCAGGGGTGAGATCCTGACGCGCGCCGACGTCGTTGGTGAGGGCGTGTTCGTGGTCGAGATCGACCCGATGCTGGCCCGCAACAAGGCGATCACCGATGTCAATGACGTCTTGGGTGACCGCAGGCCCGAGCTCTACGAGTTGGGCTGAGAGGCCCGGGAACCCGCAGTAGAGGCAGGAATGCCCCCTGCGGGGGAGTCTCCGGCCGGCGACCCGCTGGCATGTTACTTGCAGAATCCTGAGCCAGTGTAGAGGAGTGTATCTCGCGCACACACGCTGGTGTGCGTGTCATGCATGCCCTGAACACGTCTGCTCTCCCGCCTCTTGAGGAAGACAGAGATGGAGCGTTCCGGTCCCAGTGTCGAGGTCAAGGTCGTGCTTCTCGTAGGTGCGGCCCTCGTTCTACAAGATCTCGTGCTCATCGCGATGTACGCCGGGGGCGCGAGACCGGGGACGATTCAGCTGGCGCTGGGAGGCGTGCTTGCCCTGTCCCTCGTTGCTGCCGCGGTGTGGGGGAACACGCTCGTCAGAGCGATCCGGCGTCTCGTGCGCGCCTGCTACGTCGCGCGCCATGGCGACACGGGCGTGCTGTCGGAACTCACTCGCACGGACGAGCTGGGGCAGCTGAACGATGAGATCAACAAGCTCGTCGTGATTCTCAGGGATTCCACGGACACACGGTCCGAGCTCACGTTGAGCAAGGACGTCATCGAGGAGCTCGAGCGCACTGCTCCGGAGATCATGAGGTCTTCGCACGAGCTCCTCGTTTCCCTCAAAGAACTCCGCGAGGGCGCCGCCGCAGAGATCGCCATACTCCGGAAGGTCGCCGGGTGTCTGGGTGAGGCGCGCGGGCTGGTCGGGGACGTGGCCAGGGGGGCGTCTGGAAGCCTGTCGTCGGGTGACCCGGCGGCGAGGCTCAAGTCGCTGGGGTCGCTCGCTCGGGAGACTGAGCTTCTGGCGGATGCCGTGGTCGACGAGGTGGCCCGTCCGTCCGTTGACGAGGCCTCTCTTGCCAGAGCCGTCAACGGGCTCAGAGACGCGGCCCGCACGATGGCGGAGGTGGCCGCACAGGCCGTCGGGCCGCTCGAGAAGAGAAGAGAGGACGCGGAGGCGGCGCTCAAGGCGGCCGACAGGATAATCACGGCGGAGACGGAGAAGGCCGACGGCAGCCGCGTGGCGGAACTGATGGAGAGAAGTGCTAGGAACGGGCTTGCAGAGGCGACGCGCCTGGCGACCACCCTCAGGAAGCTCGGTGTGGTCCTCGAGGCATATGCGGCGCGAAGGCGTGCTCGTCGCGGCTGAAGCCGTCAACGAGATTCACAGCGGGGCCTCGCTCTTGCGGCGGGGCCCCGCTTCTGTTGGTGGGGCGGACGGCTCTAGCGGATGATGGGACGCGGGGTTGCGCGGGGTGGGGGTCCGCTCCGGACGCACGGGGGCCCGCGATGGCATGCCGGTTGCTCTGAAACCACCTCGCAGGAACGTATCAAGTGGGGTGAGGGGGCTGGTGGGCGGCGCCGGCTCGTGCGGAGGAGCCGGTGTGGTGTGGTGGTGACGATGCTGGGCGCGCCTGGCCAGGCCCCGAGGCCCTGCCGGTGAACCTCGCGGAATCGGACGGGCATGGAATGATGGGGGCAACCGCAGGACACAGGTCTCCTGGCCGGCCGGCAAGGGCTCGGCCGGTGGGTCGTCATGTCGGCGGCGGTTCCATCGACCCCGACGACCTCGCAAGACTGAACTCCCTTCTGGTCGCGGACATTCGATTCGCGGTCGAGCCGGCGCGCGAGCCCGCCTCTACCGCGAGCGGCGTCCTGACGCACCGGGTTTCCGGCAGACGGCAGAGAAGCGCCTCGTTCCCGGTGATCTGCTCCGCCGTGCGAAGGCAGCTGCTGCACTCGCTGGCAGGTAGTCTCGCCGAATGCGCAATGACCCTCGGGCTCGGAGCCGGTGTCTACCGGGGATCCCGCGCTACCCCCGGGTCCCTCGTTGCCCGGAGGTTCCGTGCCGCCGGCGGGTCCGCCGTGGCCCGACCGCTCGGGCGAGGCAAATCGCCTTGAGCG
>JAUWLR010000242.1 GCA_030613615.1 Candidatus Eiseniibacteriota bacterium | reverse complement strand
TGATACCACAGTATCTCCGACAGCTGCTCCCGCCCGCGGCCTATGTCGCGGTACGAGACGAAGGCCCCGGCGGACGCCAGGAGAACGATCCCTATGACGATGGACGTGATCGGTAGGTATGTGGGTCGCTTCGAACGCATGCTGTCCTGCCTCCCAGGCCATTAGACACCATGAGTTCGGAGGCGGGCAAGGAGAAACCACCGACTACGGACGGACGACCTTGCAGGGAGACATGTCGGCGCGTTGGCTCGTGGCGTGAGAGGCCGCACGAGGCGGTGTGGAACGGAGAGGATACAAAGGGCGTAGGAGTCGCCTCTGGCGCTTGCCTCTGCCGCCTCGAAGCCGGTACTTACAGCTCGTCGAAGGAAGTGGTAACATTGGTAGAGGAAGGTGGGACGCGGGGGCTCGACGCGAGCCTCCGCAAGGGCTAGGCGCTCGCTGTCCGAGGAGAGGTAACTACCATGAGAACATCGATCGTTCTGCTCGTAGTGGCAGCCCTGTCTTGGGGGGCACTGTCTGTAGCGGGTGAGGTTGTCTGGACTCCCGCCAATGATATGGTTCCTCAGGGCGTGAGCATCGCTGTGGCTGCCGGAGATCTGGATCAGGACATGGACCAGGACCTCTCGTTCATTGCGGGGAACAGCCACTACTGGAACATCGGCACGCCGCAGAGCCCCGTGTGGGAGCTTGACTTGACCCAGTACCTAGATATCCCCTTCTGCCATTTCAGGACAGGAACGCTCGGCGACGTTGATGGGGATGATGACCTTGACCTTGTTGTGGGGTGCATGGACTCGTACGAGTCCCTGCGTATGTACCGCAACGTCGGTAGTCCCGAATTCCCGGCGTGGGAGCACGATCTGTCCGCATTCGAGGACTATCCCAACAATGAGTGGCCGATAGACCCGTACCTGGTCGACATGGACGCCGATGGAGACCTCGACATCTGCATTGCCACATCCGAGGGCCAGCTGAGCTACCTTGAGAATATGGGCACACCGACGGTTCCCGAATGGACGTACACCGGTTGGATCGAGGGGATACAGATCGGGCCGGGAGCCCTCGGCCACGCTGCCTTGGGAGACATCGACGGAGACGGGGATCCGGACCTGGTCGGCATCACGAGCGACACACCACTTCAGTGCTGGGAGAACACCGGCACGCCGGAGGTGTTCGAGTTCGTGGAGAACCCGGACATGGTTCCCGGAGAGGGCGTGAGTCCGGAGACCGGCAAGGACGTGGAGCTCGTTGACATCGACGCCGATGGTGACACTGATCTTCTCGTTATCAGTGTGTTCGACGGCAACTACCTCTTCCTCAACGAGGGGCTTGTGTCAGTCGAGTCTACCCGCTGGGGGGTGATCAAGGCCATGTTCCGGCAGTAGCCAGGAGGCACTCCTGACTAGTACTGCCCCAGCGTCCCCGCGTTCCGAGCACGTCGGCACCCCCACTCGAGCACCGCGAGCCCCACGACGAGCGACGCGGCCGCGCTCACGGCGAGGAAGAGCAGGGAGCCGGAAGACCCGGGTGCGGTCGTTCCCTCGGCCCCGTATCGCGCCACGGCGAGCGCGTGCGTCGTAGGCAGCACACGGGCTCCCGCCTGAAGCCAGCCGGGCAGCATGTCGACAGGGAAGTAGACCCCGCCCAGGAGCCCGGTGGCACCGCTCACCGCCCACGAGATCGGCTCGCCCTCCTTCGAGACCATGATGACGCCGGCGGACGCCAGGCCGACCCCGCACATGACGAGCAGATAGAGCACAAGCGCGCCCGCGAGCGACGGCGAGAGCCTCAGGTCTAGCCCGATGAGCGCGGCGCCGCCGGCCATCAGGGCCGCGCCTCCCAGGACCGTGATGACGAGCTCCCCCGCACCGGCAAGGACTACGAGCACGGGCGACGGAAGGCGCGTCGTTAGAAGCAACTCCAGTGTGCCCTGGAGCTGTTCCCGTCTGACCGCTGACCGGAACGAGTGCAGTCCGGACACGGCCAGTGAATGCACGAAAATGCCCACGACGGCGAACGACGAGTAGCTCATTCCGTACTGTTCGACGAACCCCCTCCCGGCGCCGGCCACGACCCTGCCCACGAAGGAGAACGTCACGAGCGACAGCACCAGCGACGCCAGACCGAGCGCGAGCTTGGCCCTGTAGCTTGCGTACGTGGCGAGCTCGCGCCTGACGAAGGCGAGAGCGGAGGTGAGCACGAGCGATACGGGCCCGGCGTGGCGCGGTTCCGTTCTCAGCCCCCGGCCCTCCTCCCGCTGGACATGCCGCCCCTCCCCCCGCCGAGTTCCACCACCAGGTCGCACCGGTCAGCGATCGACGGGTCGTGAGTCGCCAGCACGACCGCCCTCCCCGAACGCGCCCGCCGCTCGAACGCGTTCCACAGAAGCTCCCTCGCCCGGTCATCCACGG
>JAUWLR010000099.1 GCA_030613615.1 Candidatus Eiseniibacteriota bacterium | reverse complement strand
GCCCGGTGGGTGTGCGTGTGGTGGGTGGGTGTTGGTTTTTATCGGGGGGGGGGGGTTGTTGCGGGCCCCCCCCCCGCTTCGTTGTGTGGGACTCTCCCCGTTCATGGTCAGTGCTTACGAGAGAGGTGCGCCAGACCGTATGGAACAGCAGCGCCTCATCTGAACAGGGCTTTGACCATCCCCCAGCTGCCCTGCTCCGTCGGGTTCGGGTCGCACTCGCAGTAGGGGAGCACACCTTCCAGATCTCCCAGCGCGACGATTTCTCCGAACTTGATGCCGAGGTGATCCTCGTAAATCCCATAGTCGCTCGGGGGGAAGAGCGAGTAATAGCAGACGTGCATCCAGCCGACCGGGCCTGGCTCGCAGTCTCCCTCCTCAGGTTCGAACTTCATGGTCGGGCCGGGGAGGGGGAAGTGAGGGTTTCCTTCGCAATCGAACTCACTGTAGTACACGAGGTCGCATTCGTCCTCTCCGATGCCGACGCCGGCCGGGATGCGGTGCTCGAAGTAGCCCTCGTCACAGGCGCACACGCACTCCGCGAGCGCGAGGTAGATCGTGCTGTGGCTGAGTCCGTAGCCGCCGTACTCGGTCGTGTCCCATTCGATGTGATAACAGTACTCCCAGTAGCCCTCGAAGGCCGGGTCCGTTGCCGGAAAACAGAGACCCGTGCCCCAGACAGCGTCAGCCGACGCAGCGCACGGGCAGACCGCGGAAAGCAACGCCACTGCAGCGACAGCGAGGGTGAAGCGCATAGCTATTGCCATGGCACACCTCCTCTCCGAATTGGGCGAGGCCGATCGTTGACGACGGACCCCGCGTGACCGAGAGTCAGTATACCCTCCAGACCTGTCGGCCTGTCAAGTGGCAATTGTCCATTTTGATTGATGATGCCCCATTCAACAAAGTGTGAGAGCGCTATGGCGGATGCCACGCCTTGGGTTGCCCCGGGGGGTGTTTGGGACGGTCGTGCTGGCGAGCGCGTGCGGGCAGGAGCGAAAACGGGCTGCCCTCTCATGAGGACAGCCCGTCTCTATGCTGGTCGGGTCCAGGCGGCAAGGTGCGAGTCCTCTAAGATCCGCGCCCGGCCTTCTCAGCAATATCTGCTTCCGGCGGCAGTTAGGTCAGAGGTGTCAGCCGCGCGTACTACTTTGCGTGTCAGCCGCGCGCACTGCTTGATGTGTCAGCCGCGCACACTGCTTGATGTGTCAGCCGCGCACACTACCTATAGAGCGCCTTGATGGTGCCCCACGTCCCGAGCTCGGTCGGGTTCCCCGAGCAGTCGCAGTAGGGGATGACGCCATCAAGGTCGCCCGTCTCCACGTTCAGACCGAACTTGATGGCGAGGTGGTCCTCGAAGATGCCCGGCTCGGTCGGGGGGAAGAGAGAGAAGTAGCAGACGTGCATCCAACCCGTCACGCCCAGCTCGCAGTTGGTCTCGTCCGGCTCGAACTTCATCGTGGGGCCATCGAGCGGGAAGTGGGGGTCACCGGGACAGTCGAACGTGCTGTACATATCGACCTCGCAGTTCTCCTCACCGAACGCGAGGCCGGCCGGAACGCGGTGGCCGAAGTAGCCCTCGTCGCAGGCGCACGCGCAGCCGGCCAGCGCGAGGTAGATCGTTGAGTGGCTCAGCCCGTGGCCGCCGTACTCGGTCGTGTCCCAGTAGATGTGGTAGCAGTACTCGTAGTAACCCTCGAAGCCCGGCTCGGTCGCCTCGAAGACGAGCCCGGTACCCCACACAGCATCTGCGAGGGCAAGAGGTGCTGCTGTGAGGGTGAGGAGGAGTACCGCGCACACTGTCAATGTCGCTTTCGCATTCCTGGTCATGTCGTTTCTCCTTCAGCCGAGTGGCCTGCTGTACAGCGAGACAATAGCCGACGAGACCCCCGCAGCTGCCGCTGCTGGAGCCCCCGCTCTCTCAGAGTGGAGCTACTAGTCTGAATTTGATGCTTACTCATTGTATCGTGTTTGGGCAGTTGTGTCAAGCAACATGTCCTGAGTAATCCCGCCCGCAGGGGTTGGATGAGCCGTGACTCAGGACCTCTTGGGGGTGCCGACGAGTACGATCCAGGAACCGGCGTCGATGGGAGTGCGGGGGAGAACCTGGCGGTCGGGTGCGTCCTGGTCCAGAACCGCCCGAACCCGTTCAGCGCCTCCACGCTGATCAGCTACGTGTCAGTGCGGCCGGGAGAGGTTCGGCTCGCGATCTACAATGTTCTCGGTCAGGAAGTGGTGAGCCAGCACACGAGGCCCCGGTCTGTCATGACCGGGGCCTCTTCGTGTCCATCCGAAGTGTGCTGATAGACTGTTCATCCAGATTCCGTTTCTCGGCCTCGAGCCGCCCGGTACGCGCATTCAGATCTTCGACTTCCTGCGTGCAGGTCTCGGACTTCGTTCAGAGGAACCACGCGAGCGTCCCATCGGAGCGGCTGCGCAACGCGGCGGTACGACGATAAGCCGCTGCCAAGATCGTCCATCGCCGTCCGGGGCAGGAGCTGTGGCGGCACAGTCTCACGATGACAAGGCGGCGTTGGCATGATACTCTGTCGAGAGGTCGCAGGGGATGTTGGCCATTGCGGGACATCATCCCGCGAGAGAGGACGGACACAGTGGGAGACAGAGGCGGCAAGAAAGACAAGAACAAGAGTCAGAAGCAGAAGAAGAGCAAGCAGGACAAGCAGGCGAAGAAGAAGTCGGACAAGCAGCAAGCCCAGAAATCTCAGGGAAGCTAGTGCGAGCTTGAAGGTCTACGATGTCTTCGGATGGCTCGTGTGCACCGTGTTCGACACGGGAGTGCCTGCGGGGTCTCACGAGGCCGCTTGGCAGGCCAACGACAAGCAAGGGCATAGGGTAAGTTCCCGGTGCGTGCTTTTGCATCCCGGCTACTCCACAGGGTGTCGAACGGATGTTGGGGGAACGCGGGGAGCGTCGAAAGGCGCTCCCCGTGGTGCGTCCCAGGGCCGCCTGCTCCTGAGGCGGTGATGTTGGGGCATTCAGCAGCGGGCACTTCATCAGTGGGGTTCGGCCGGAACACTCGGACGAAGAGGGAACCATAATGAAATCAATCGAGGAGCTGGACCACCGAAAGACGCCCATGGGGGAGTTGGTCCTGCGCCGCCGGTGCTCCCCGTCCGTACCCAATGAGCTGGTGTACGAGGTGAAGCTCGACGACGAGATGTTGATGTCCAGCACGGTCAACGCGAGCGAACGGGCGCTGGCCCGCCTCACCCTCGAGCGTGCGAGCGACGGACCGTGCGACGTCCTCGGCGGCGGCCTGGGACTGGGGTACACGGCCGCCGCGGCGCTCGAGTTCGCCTGCGTCCGACGGCTGGTGGTCGTCGAACTCCTGACCCCGGTAATCGCCTGGCACTTGAGCCGGCTCGTGCCGGCGGCCAGCGCGCTACTGGATGACCCAAGGTGCACCTTCGTCGAGGGCGACTTCTTCAAGCACATCGCCCCGGGAGCCTCCGCTGAGTTCGGGGGAGGCTATGATGCCATCCTCCTCGACGTCGATCACTCTCCCGAGTCATGGCTCCAACCCAGGCATGGCGGGTTCTACACTGCCGGCGGCCTCAGTGGGCTCGCGGAGCATCTGCGACCGAGCGGCGTCTTCGGGATCTGGTCAGCCTCAGAGCCTTCGCAGCAGTTCCTCGACCTCCTGGGTAGTGTCCTACCCGATGTGCGAAGCCATGAAATCTCATTCTTCAATCCGCACGTTGGTGAGACAGACTCAAACTGGGTCGTGGTAGCGGGGGGGGCCCGTTAGCGGAGGACTCTCGCACGGCGCGATTCAGAGCGGGTCGCGGCCACCCTTGGAACGCCGCAGGCTGAGAGTCTCTTCCTGTAAGTCGGCGGCGGGGCTCAGCAGATTCACGGCGGCTGCTTCCCGGCCACTTGGCGATATAGGCGTTCACCCCCACGACCGACGTCATCCCATTGACCCTTGCATCCGTCCGCGCGTTCCCTTGGTGGCCTGAGGCTGTTCAACCGTGTGGGAACGACCGCAACGGGCTATGCTCTTCGGGTGAACAGCCGGAAGCCCGTGTGTCCCTTCGCTCCCGCGACAATCTCCAGCCCCACAGAATCCCACAGAAGTACGCTCTGGGACACCAACCCGGGGACGCTCGTGGACCGACACCGGAGCGCTGGGCACTACACTGTCTCCTGGGACGGCGTGGACGCAGGCGGCCAACAGTGCGCGACGGGGATGTACTTCTGCTCGTTCCGGACGAGCGGGCGGGACACTATCAGAAAGCTCGTTTCGGTTCGATAGAAGCAAGCGAAACTCCTTCCAAGCCTGCCTGCAGTCGATCTCTGTCAACGCCGCGCTGCGACCTCGGCCGTATCCGAGCATCAAAAGTGGAGAATGCTCCTGTAGCAGTCACGCGGCGCAATCCGGAGGGCATGCGGTGAAGGCAGTTGGTCTTCTTTCGGGCGGACTCGACAGCACGGTTGCCATGCGGCTGATGCTGGACCAGGGAATCGAGATCTTCGCGTTCAATCACGTGACCATGTTCTGCTGCTGCACGCCGAAGGACTCGTCCTGCTCGGCTGCGCGGACGGCCGTCAATCAGCTCGGGATCGATCTCAGGGTCGTCAATGCGACGGACGAATTCCTTCCCGTCGTCGAGGACCCCAAGCATGGGTACGGCAGCGGCATGAACCCCTGCCTCGATTGTAGGATCATGTTGTTCCGGAAGGCGCGCGAATACATGGAGGAGATTGGCGCCTCCTTCGTGGTGACGGGCGAGGTGCTCGGCCAGCGGCCGATGTCGCAGCGGCGGGACGCCATGCGGCTTATCGACAGGGAATCGGGGCTCACGGGCTACGTGGTCAGGCCGCTTTCAGCGGGGCTCCTGGAGCCCACGATCCCGGAGAAAGAGGGCTGGATAGACCGTGAGAAGCTGCTCACGGTGAGCGGGCGCTCACGTAGGCCCCAGATGGCTCTGGCCGAGAGCATGGGGCTCAGGGATTACCCCTGTCCGGCCGGCGGGTGTCTTCTGACCGATCCCATCTTCGCGTCGCGCCTTCGCGACCTCCTCGAGCACGACGGAGAGCTCCGCAAGGAAGAGGGCGGCATCCTGAAGCTCGGACGCCACTTCCGCCTGAGCGCGAAGGCGAAGGCGGTAGTGGGTCGTGACGAACACGAGAACCGCAAGCTCGGGAACGAGCTGCGAAACGGGGACCACGCCCTGGAGATCAGCGGGCAGCCCGGGCCGCTCACCATGGTGCGGGGCGATGCGGGGGAGGAAGAGCTCGCGGTCGCCGCGTCCATCACTTCCCGATACGGCAAGTCAGGTGGACGCAGTGCGACCACCGTGCTCTGCAGAAGAGTGGGCGACGGGGCAATGGCGAGCATCCGCGTCGGTCCGGTCGACCGGGAGAGCGTCCGGTCAAAGATGATAGGCACGAACAGTCAGGCGGACAAGTAAGGAACAGGCGTCAGGAACGTCGACCGCAAACGAAACGAGCCGCCTCGCTGTGAGGCGGCTCGTCTATTCTCGTCACGGATGCTTGTGCTACGTTCCGATGACCTCTTCGCCCAAGGCCTTGAGGAACTCGCCGGGTCCTTCAATGAACTTGTCCCGGCAACCCTCACTGCAGAAGTAGAAGGTGACGCCCTCGTACTCGGCCGTCCACTCCGACTCCACCGTCACTTCCATGCCGCAGACAGGATCGATCACGGCGCCCTCTTCCAGGACTTCCTCGACGCCCTCTTCGATCGTGGTCTCGGCCTGCTCCGCCGGCGTCTCCTGAGCCTGCTGACAGCCCAGAACGCCAAACACGAGCGTCGCGATCGCGATGCAAAGCACCAGAATCCTCACTGGTTCACCCCCCTTACGTTTCTGCTGAGCGAGCCTCGTCCGGCGCCGCGCGACCGACAGGTCTCGTATCCCCAGAAGGGAACCACGCTCAACGATGGCTTATGGCGTGCATGCTACGACCTGCGCCCGAAGGTGGCAAGCGGTTTCTTCCGCCGGTGGACGTCACTCCGTAAGTCACTATGCTGAAACGGATAAGGCTTGACGACCCGCAGAGCTGGCCGTAGAGTAGCGAGGCGGTCTGCAAGCGGCTGGAACGGACTTGGGACCGAGTGGGCCGGCGGATTAGCCGGGGCGCCGTGCATGCTGCGCTGAGTCTCCGTCACCGGGGGCACTCAGCGGAGCGTTCTTACCGGAGCGCCTTCACCTGAGCCCGTGCTTCTCGCGACTGGCCTCGCTCACTGGAGACGGACGATGGCTCTCTCCGACAAATGCCGCGAGTTCAACGCCTGGATCGATTCCCTCAAGGCCGCCAACCAGTTCTTCTACCTCCGTCAGGTCGACCCCGCCGCCAGTCCGGTCGTGACGATGAACGGCCGGAAGCTCATAATGCTCGGCTCGAACAACTACCTTGGACTGGCGACTCACCCGAAGGTCATAGAGGCGACCGTCAAGGCGGTCGAGGAGTACGGCACCGGCGCGTGCAGCTCGCGCGTGCTCACCGGTACCACCAGCCTTCACAACAAGCTCGAGAGAACGCTCGCGGAGTTCAAGGCAACGGAGGCCGCCGTCGTCTTCAGCACGGGCTTCATGACGATGATGGGGACCATCAGTGCGATGACGGAGGAGGGGGACGTCGTCCTGAGTGACGAGCTCAATCACGCGAGCATCGTCGAGGGCTGCCGGCTGACCGACGCTGAGGTGAGGGTCTACAAGCACAACGACATGGCGAGCCTGGAAGACGAGCTGTCGAAATGCGACGCATCGTCCGACAAGCTCATCGTGACCGACGGCGTGTTCAGCATGAAGGGAACCCTCGGAGACATCCCCGGCATCAAGAAGCTCGCCGACCGCTTCGACGCCGCGATCATGGTGGACGATGCGCACGGGACGGGCGCGATAGGCGCCACCGGCCGGGGAACGCTCGAGTACTTCGGCATGGAAGGGCAGATCGACTTCATATGCGGCACGTTCAGCAAGTCGCTGGGCACGACCGGCGGCTTCGTGGCCTCGACCCAGGAGGTCGTGTCCTACCTCAAGCTCAAGTCTCGGCCGTTCATCTTCTCGGCCAGCCCGCCGCCGTCGTCCATGGCCACCGTGCTCGCGTGCCTCGAGGTCATCGACGAGGAGCCCGAGCTAATGGAGAGGCTCAGGAAGAACACCGACTTCCTGAGGGAGGGGCTCTCCGACGCGGGCTTCAGGCTCGAGCCGACTGTTACTCCCATCATCCCCATCCTCATCGGCGACGAGGAGAAGACCTTCCTGATGGCGGGCGGCCTTGAGGACGAAGGGGTGCTCGTGAACCCGGTCGTCTCTCCGGCCGTGCCGAAGGAGGGCTCTCTGATACGCGTCAGCGTGATGGCGAGCCTGGGGGACGCTGAGCTTGCGACCGCGCTCGACAAGTTCAAGCTGGTCGGCGGCAGGCTGGGGTTGATCTGACGCCGCAGGACCGACTAGGGGGCGCCGCGATGACCGAGAACAGGTACCGTCTGCTGAGCTGGGGTTTCCTCAAGTCGTACGTTGTGACGATGCGGCCGTACCTGCTCTTCGTGTCGGGCGCCGCGGGCATGGTCGGGCTCGCGTTCATCGACAGCCCGCCGCTCTGGCGCGTCGCCCTTGCCTTCGTTCCGCTCTTCTTCTCGTACGGACTGGGTCAGGCGCTGACCGACTGCTTCCAGACCGACACCGACGCCATCTCTGCGCCGTACCGCCCGCTCGTGAGGGGAGTGGTATCGAAGGCGCAGATCTTCTGGGTCAGTCTCGTCGGGCTGACCATCGTCGTCCTCATCCTCGCGTACCTGAACCCCTGGATCCTGCCGCGCGGGTTCCTCGCGGTCATAGGTTTGCTGACCTACACGTACTTCAAGCGCAGGTGGTGGGGCGGTCCTCCGTGGAACGCGTGGATCGTCGCCATCCTGCCGATGATGGGCCGGCTCGTCGACAGGGACTACACCCTGAGCGAGCTCATTCGCTTCGGGGACGTGCGGACGCCCGCGTTCTGCCTGTCGGTCATCGCGGTCTTCGCGGGCTACGCGAACTTCGTAGTAATGGGCTACTTCAAGGACATCTCGGCCGACCGCGAGACAGGCTACCGGACGTTCCCGGTGGTCTTCGGCTGGCGGGCCAACGCCGTCTACGGCGATGTCACCGCTCTTGTGGTCGCGGGTCTCACCGCCTGGGTAGTGGCGCTTGTGGGCGGGGGCTTCTCGGCGTGGGCGCTGCTGGCCGCGGCGGTCGTGCTCCAGCTGCACGCGCAGGTGAGCGTCCACCGGACGCGCGACGAGCACGCTGTCGGGACGCCCATCGCCAACGGGGTCCGCGCGCTCATCTTCTTCTGCCTGGCCATCGTGCTCGCGCTCAAGCCAGGGTGGATCGGGTTCGCGGGCATCTTCTACATGGCCTTCGAACTGGCGCTCAGGCTCAGGCCCGAGCGCGGTCAGGTCTGACGGGGGGCACTTGGCCGACCCTGCGAATCCGCGCGGTATCAGGATCTTCGTCAACCCCGGCGCGACGTACGGCACGGGGCGCGAGCGCTGGTCCCGGGTCGAGGGTGAACTGCGACGCAGGCTGGGCGGCTTCGAGGTGGAGGAGATCGGTGCGCCAGGGGAGTTGCGCGACAGGCTCGCCGAACTCGTGCGGCGGGGCGACTATAAGTTTGTGGCCGCCGGCGGCGACGGGACGGTCAATCTGCTGCTGAACGCGATCATGACGCTTCCCGGGGGCGAGTTGCGCGAGGGGAAACCGGCTGAGGGGGAACTTCCCGAGGGCGACCGGATCATCCTGGGCGCGGTCGGACTGGGGTCGAGCAACGATTTCCACAAGCCCATCGTAGAGAGCGCGACGATAGAAGGCATGCCGGTCAAGGTCGACTTCGCCGGCGCCCGGGACCGCGATGTCATACGCATCGAATACGAAGAGCCGGAGGGTTCGACGGCCACGCGCTACTCCCTCATCAACGCCAGCGTGGGCGTGACGGCCGAGGCGAACGCGCGATTCAACGAGCCCAGCTGGCTCATCAGGGCGGCGCGCGCGGTGTCGGTCGACGCCGCCATCTCCGCCGCCGTGCTCACGACGCTTGCGACCTGGCCCGACGTGACCTGCGGGCTCGCGATCGACGGGGAGGAGCCTGCGATGACGAGCGTCACGAACCTGGGCGTGTTCAAGAACCCGCACTTCGGAGGGGCCCTGTGCTACGATACGCCCGTCGCGCCCGACGACGGGGCGCTGGGCGTCGGGCTCTGTGAGGGCATGTCCGCGTTCGAGACCGTGGCCGCGCTCTCGGCGCTGCGGAAGGGCCGGTTCAGCGGGCGGCCGAAGACGAGAACGTGGAGGGCGCGCAGCCTCTCCGTCCAGGCCGACCGCGTGTTCGCGCTCGAGACGGACGGTGAGGTTCTGCGGGCCAGGGGCGCGCGGTTCAGCGTGGCACCGAGGAGTGTGAGGTGCTGCGGATAGTTGATTGACGACGCACCGTATGCAGGGCGTGGCCAGAGGTTCGCCGCGTGCGGCGGGAAAGACGGGGTACCGGACATGAGTGATATGGACGGAATCCGCGAGAACGTGATCATCGACGCGTGGGCGGGACGCTTTCGCCGCTCGCCGGACCAG
>JAUWLR010000104.1 GCA_030613615.1 Candidatus Eiseniibacteriota bacterium | reverse complement strand
TCGCCAGCCCACGCTTCTCCAGACAGAGAGTCATCGCCGACGTCAGTGTCGACTTCCCGTGGTCAACGTGGCCGATCGTGCCCACGTTCACGTGAGGCTTAGTCCTCTGATACTTTTCCTTCGCCATCTTGGTTACTCCTTCATCAACCGGAGTTCGTTCTTCTCTCGCTGGTCGGGCAGCTCACTTCTGGAACCCAAGCTTCAACGATGTGGAGCTCACGACCGGGATCGAACCGGTGACCTCATCCTTACCAAGGATGCGCTCTACCGACTGAGCTACGTGAGCGCTAAACATGCCCCGCCGACCACCGACACACGCCGGACCGAATTGACCGATTAGTCTATCATCACGTCCCGTCGCCGTCAACCCATTAGTGACGACGAACGCAGTATTCTGGAGCGGGAAACGGGACTCGAACCCGCGACCCTCAGCTTGGAAGGCTGATGCTCTAGCCAACTGAGCTATTCCCGCACTTACCTACCCACTACCCACACTGCTTGAGTGGTGGGGGGGGGAGGATTCGAACCTCCGAAGGCTTCGCCGACAGATTTACAGTCTGTTCCCTTTGACCACTCGGGAACCCCCCCGGATCGCCCCCGCTGGGGAGCGGGCTGCTCCCGAGGCGCTGGACGCACTGTCTATTCTGGAGCTGGCGAGAGGAATCGAACCCCCAACCACCTCATTACAAGTGAGGTGCTCTACCGTTGAGCTACGCCAGCCTGGGATATACCAACCCACGCGGCGGCGGGGCTTCATCCTGAAGCCGCCAGCTGCACAAACGCCATATTCTATTAGGGAGTTGGTGCGATGTCAACCCGAAATCGGCGATTTCCGCGCCCTTCTCGCCGATCTGCGTGCCGCTTCCCTTGAACTCCGCCTCTTCCCCCGCTTGCCGCCGCCCCTGGCGATCCTCTCCCCAGCTCTTATGACTTGGCCTTGCGCGCCACTGAACCCGTCTCGGTGTCCTCGACCACGTATCCGGCCTCCTCAATGGCCGCGCGCAGCTCATCCGCCAGGCCCCAATTCTTCGCATCCCGGGCGTCAGAGCGCTCCTGCACCATGTTCGCGATCTCGGCGGGCACGCTCTCGTCAACGTCCCCAGTATGTTGCAGCAGTCCCAGAATATCCGATAGCTCCCGCACGACCTTCCTGTCGGCCCGAAGAACAGCGTGGTCTGCCCCGGACTCCATCTCAGAATTGACGGTCCGGACGAGCTCGAACAGATAACCTATTGCCTGAGCAGTGTTTAGGTCATCGTCCATCGCTCCCAGGAACTTGTCTCTGAGGTCAGACACCGCCGGGCTGGGCGTATCCACGGTCCCGCCCTCCCCCTCCGGGCCCACACTCCGCGCCAGCGCCCTGAAGAGGTTCTCGAACCGCTCAATGGCCACGCCTGCCTCACTCAGCCGTTCGTCGGAGAACTCGATCTCGGACCTGTAGTGCGTCGACAGCAGGTAGAACCTGACAACGTCCGCGGGGAAACGCCTGGAGATCTCCTCCATCGTCTTGAAGTGCCCCGTCGACTTGGACATCTTCTCGCCTACCAGATTGACGAGCCCGTGGTGCACCCAGTGATTTACATAAGGGCGCCCGGTCGCCGCTTCGTGCTGTGCGATCTCGTTCTCGTGATGAGGGAATATCAGCTCGGTCCCGCCCCCGTGGATGTCGAAGTGGTCGCCCAGGTACTTCACGGACATCGCCGAGCACTCGATGTGCCATCCGGGCCTCCCCTGCCCCCACGGGCTCTCCCAGGAGGGCTCGCCCTCCTTCGCGCCCTTCCACAGGCAGAAGTCCTCCGGGTTGCGCTTCTTGTCGTCGATATCGACCCGCTCGCTGGCCCCGGCGATCAGATCATCCAGATTCCTCTTGGAGAGCTTCCCGTAGCCCGGGAACTTCCTGACCTCGAAGTAGACGTCGCCACCGGACTCATAGGCGAAGCCCTTGTCGACCAGTGTCTTCACGAGCTCGACGATCTCAGTGATGTGCCCGGTCGCCCGCGGGTAGTGGTCCGCCTCCTCGGCGCCCAGGAACTGGAGAAACTCCATGAACTTGTCGATGTTCCTCTCCGCTATCACCGTGTAGTCGACGCCCTCCGCCTCGGCCTTCTCTATGATCTTGTCATCGATGTCCGTGAAGTTGATGACGAGGGTGACATCGTAGCCCTTGTACCGGAAGTAGCGGCGGAACACATCCGACACCAGCGCGACCCTCATGTGACCCACGTGCGGTTCCGCCTGGACCGTCATTCCGCAGAAGTACATGCCGACCTTGCCCTCCTGCACCGGCACGAACTCCTTCTTCTTGCCTGCGAGCGTGTCGTAGATCCTCAACATCGCTTGGTTCCTCCGGGAATACCAACTGCGACCCGCGGGCCAGCTACGTCCGCCGCGCGACGGACGCTCTGTCCCCCGGCCAACAGCGGAGACACACGATCAAGGTCGGGCCGCCCTGACGAACGCCGCGGCGCGCGCGGGGTCGATGGCGTGGGCGGCGCGCCCACCCTCCATTACATAGCTTCCGACGATGACGGCGTCGCACCTGCCAAGAACGTCCACGACGGTCTCTGCCGTCACACCGCTTCCGGCCACGACCGGCGTGCCCGGCACGGCCGCCCTGACGCGTGCAAGCTCCTCGGGCGAGCCCGGTGAGCCCGTCATGTCACCGGTGACGATGAGAGCTGCCGCCTTCCCTCGTTCCACGAGTTCGGCCGCAGCCTGCTCGATGCTCTCGCTGCCGCGAGGTTTCGCGTGCTTCACGAAGACATCCGCGAAGACCCTGAGTCCCGGTGAGAGGTTCCGGATGGCCAGGAGCGTTTCCCTCGCGTCTCCCTGGATGATGCCCTGGTCTGTCGCGGCGGCGCCGATGTGGACGTTCACCCTGATGAAGCGCGCTCCCACGGCGGCGGCCACGGCCACGGCCGACAGGGCGTCGCTTCGCAGCACGTTGATGCCCAGCGGCAGCGACGTCTTCTCCTGGACGAGAGACCCGATGGCGGCCATGGCCGCGACCGCGCCCCGCCCCGCGAAACCCCTCGAGAACGGGGCGTCGCCGAAGTTCTCCAGTATGATCCCGTCCAGACCTGCTGCCTCAAGAGCGGCCGCGTCGTCAAGTGCCCGCCCAACGACCCGCGGCATGTCGCCGTCCCACCCGGAGCTTCCAGGCAAGGGCTCGAGATGCACGACGCCGATGAGGCCCTTCGGCCGGCCGAACAGATCTTCCAGAGCGCCCATGTCGGTCCCTCACGACGCGGGACAGGAAATCGCTACCGCACGGAAGAGCGGCCTCTGGGACCGTGAACCCGTGCGGCAGCAGTGCGTCTCGACCCTCGTCGCGCGCTACCCGCGCGTCAGCGAAGCGACGGTCTTCTTGTCTAGTTTCTTGACGACCGCGAGCAGCAGCTTCACGCAGTTGTCGTAATCATCTCTGTGCAGCACGCCGACGTGTCCGTGGATGTAACGGGTCTGGATAGCGAGGGTGATGCACGGCACGCCCCACTTGGCGAACTGAATGGTCCCGCTGTCCGTGCCGCCCCTGGTGAGGGCGGTCAGGACGAACGGGATCTTGTTCTTCTCGGCGACGCCTATGACGAGGTCGCGCAGACGGCGGCTCGGTATCGCGCTGCCGTCGTAGACCATGATGCCCACGCCGGCGCCCAGGTCCTCGCCCGCGCCGTCGCTTCCCGGAGTGTCGGTGGCGATCGTGACGTCGACGGCAAACGCGACGTCGGGCTCGACCATCTGGGCGCTCGTCCTCGCACCTCTCAGGCCCACTTCCTCCTGCACCGTCCCGACACCGTACAGCGTATTCGGGTGGCTCTTGCCGATCTTGTTCAGGACGTCGATGACGGTCGCGACGCCGATGCGATCGTCCCAGGCCTTGGCCGCGTAGGTCTTAGGGTTCCCCAGGATCGCGAAGTCGGAGATGGGTATGATCGGATCACCGGGCTTGACCCCGAGCTTCTTCTTGACGTCGAACTTCTCGGCCGCCCCGACATCGATGTACATGTCGGCGATGTCCAGGACCTTCTTGCGCTCATCTGGCTTCAGGACGTGGGGCGCCTTCGAGCCGATGACACCCAGGAAGTCGCCCTTGGAGGTTCTGACCATGACGCGCTGAGAGAGCGCAACGTGTCCCCACCAACCACCTATCGGCAGGAATTTGATGAAACCTTCCTTCGTCACGTGCTTGACCAGGAAGCCGACCTCATCCATGTGCCCGGCGATCATGACCTTGGGCGCGGCGGCGGTTCCCTTCTTCTCAGCAACCAGACTGCCCAGATTGTCGTAGCTGATCTTGGCGACGGCTTTCAGGCGGCCCGCCATGATGTCAGCAACTTCATCCTCGAACCCGGAGATACCGCTGGCCTCTGTCAGCTCCTTGAACATCTTCTCGGTCTTGTCCAATGCCCCTCTCCTCCCGTGAAACGTCCGGCCGTTGCGTTACGCAAGGCCTTCTGCCACTGGCGTTCTCAGAAATCGTGCAGCTGTGTAGGGATGATTCTAGCCTCACTCCCGGGCCTCGTCAAGGCCGGCGCGGCCCGACGCACGGGTCCGCCCCCGTGGCATGCCGGAATCCAACCGGCACGCCTCTTGCAAAACGTTACAGGTTGCGGGCAGTGCGGGAACAATATAGAGTCTTGTCTGGTCGGACACAGGCGGACGGTGAACCCGCGTGAGTGACGGTCACAGCATAGGCATCATGTGGAGGATGGAGCATTGGTCAACCTGGCACTCATAGGCACGGGGGCCTGGGGACGGAATCTCCTCAGGAACTTCGCGCACCTCAAAGGGGCACACCTCAGAGTCTGCTGCGATTCCGACGTTGACCAATGCAAGACGACGCTCAACGGGTACCGCGGGATCCGCATGGAAACCGACCCGGAAGTTGTCTTCGCGGACCCGGAGATCGACGCGGTGGCGATAGCCACCCCTGCCGTGACCCACTTCGAACTCGCCAGGCGCGCCATCGAGTCGGGCAAGGACGTCTTCGTAGAGAAACCGATGACGCTCACCTACGAGCACGCGGTCGAACTCGTGGAGGCCGCCGACGCGGCCGAGCGCATCCTGATGGTCGGGCACCTGCTCGAATACCACGCCGCGGTCGACAAGATGAAGGAGCTCCTCGACACCGGCGAGCTGGGCGATCCGTACTACCTCTACTCCGAGCGCCTGAACCTGGGCCGCATCAGGAGCGATGAGAACGCGCTCTGGAGCCTGGCGCCGCACGACATCTCGATCATCCTGTATCTCCTTGACGACGAACCCATCGATGTGGCGGCTCACGGCGCGGCCTACATCCGCCCGGACATAGAGGACGTGGTCTTCATGTGCATGCGGTTCCCGGGAAACAGGTTAGCCCAGATCCACGTATCGTGGCTCGACCCACACAAGATCAGGCGCACCACACTCGTGGGCAGCAAACGCATGGTCGTCTTCGACGACATGCAGGGCTCGGAGAAGGTCAAGATCTACGACAAGGGCGTGGATCCCAACGGCAGGTTCGTCGGGTTCGCCGAATCACTGACGCTCCGCTTCGGAGAGGTCGTCGTGCCCGCCCTGAAGATGACAGAGCCTCTCAAGCTCGAGTGCGAGCACTTCGTCGAGTGCGTGACGAACCGCACGACTCCCCGTTCGGACGGCAGGGACGGCATGAGGGTAGTCCGGGTCCTCGACGCTGCCCAGCGGTCTCTGAAATCCGGAGGCCTGCCGGTCACTCTGGAGTAGACTTGACCCACTGACATGGAAGCTGACTCAGCGGCCGCGGCGTCTTGGCGACGCCGCGCCTTCCGGGAGGGAACGTCTCAATGGAACGCTTCATCGACCCGACCGCCAGCGTGGGTGACGGCACGACCGTCGGCCGTTTCACGGTCATCGAGTCATCGGCCGTCGTGGGCGCCGGCTGCGTGATCGGACACAACGTGGTCATCCACGCCGGGACCGTTGTAGGTAACAACGTGAGGATCGACGACGGCGCCGTCCTCGGAAAGCTGCCGATGAAGGCGGCCAACTCCGCAACGACGGGCGACGAAGGGCTGCCTCCGGCGAGAATCGGCGACGGCTGCATCATCGGCACGTCGGTGGTGATATACGCCGGGTGCGAGCTGGGGTCTCGGGTGCTCGTTGCTGACCTGGCGTCGGTCAGAGAGGATGTGACGGTCGGAGACTTCACTATCGTCGGTAGAGGCGTGACGGTAGAGAACCACTGCACGATCGGACGGTACTGCAAGCTGGAAAGCGAGTGCTATGTCACGGCCTATTCATCCCTCGCCGACCGCGTCTTCGTCGCCCCCGGTGTGGTGACGTCCAACGACAACTTCATCGGCAGGACCGAGGAGCGTTTCAAGCACTTCAAGGGTGTCACGGTGGAGAGGGGCGGGCGGATCGGCGCGGGCGCGGTCATCCTGCCCGGCAAGACCGTGGGCGCCGATGCCGTGGTGGCGGCCGGCTCCGTTCTCACGAACGACGCACCGGCGAAGAAGATCGTCCTCGGGTCTCCAGCGAAACTCAAGAAGGACGTTCCTGAGGAGCAGCTCCTCGACAATCAGGGGTGGGAGGACTAGCAGGCCCCACCTCGAGCCCGGCCGTTCGCGCCAGCACCCCCAGCATTCGTCTGGCCGCCGCCCTCCGGCAGAACTCGCTTTCTGCCGCGTGCCGCCCGTTCAATCCCAACTCTCTCGCGAATTCCGGATCCGCGCGCAGCCGCCGAATGGCCGCGGCCAGTTCGCCGGGTGACTCTGGACGGCTGATCACACCCGCACGCGCACCGGTCACTATCTGAGCGCTCTCCCCCGCCACCGCCAGGACTATCGGCTTCGCGACGGCCATCGCCTCGAAGATCTTCGAGGGAATGACGGTGCTGAAGAGCGGGTCATCCCGCAGGTGCACCAGGACGACGTCGCTCGCATTCAGTATGAGGGGAATGCGCTCGCGCGGCTGACCGCCGAGGAAGGTGACATTCGTGAGACCCAGCTGCTCGACCTCGTGTTCGAGCTCATCCCTTTCAGCGCCCTCTCCGACGAACAGGTAGTGGATCGGTTCACTGCGCGTCATCTCTGCGGCGGCGATCACGCTCTTGAGTCCGTGCGCCATCCCCAGTGTCCCGACGTAGGTGGCCAGGAACTCGTCGGGACGTATGCCCGCCTCCTCCCGGAGACCGTTCTCCTTCGGGCCGGGCTTGAAGTCGGAGAGGTTCACCCCGTTTCTCACTACCGCAAGTCTGCTCTCCGCAATACCCCGACTCCTCAAGACGCTGACGAAGGACTCCGTCACCGAGACAATACAGTCCGCCCTTTTGTAGAGGAAGCGAGCCAGGGCGGCGACCACGCGTATCGTCGGGCCGCCTCCGACAGCGCCGACTGCCGCGATCGACTCCGGCCAGAGGGCCCTGAGCTCGAACACGAACGGACGGTGCCTGAGACGCGCCGCCGCCCACGCTGAGACGGCTGTCAGCAGCTGAGGAGAGGTGCCGACCACGACATCGGGACGCTCCTGGATGACCGCGGCGGGCAGGGACATCAACATGAAGCTCAGGTAGTCGAACGAGCGGCGGAATCGCCCTTTGTTCGGAGTCACGTAGGTCCACACGCGCACGACGCGGATCCCTTCCATCTCCTCAACGGCGTAGAGGCTGTTCCGGTAGCCGTCGTGGACCCTCCCCGTCGGGAAGTTGGGCGCCCCGGTGATGACGGTGACGTCGTGCCCGTCCTCCACCCACACGCGCGCGTGCTCGAAGGTCCTGAGCGCCGGGGCGTTGGTCTCCGGAGGGAAGTTGTCTGTCAGGAAGAGTATCTTCACGAGTACGTGTCCTCTTGCGTGGAGCCTGCCGCTCGCTCGATTATACACGGCGAGGCCGCGTAAAGCCACAGGCCCCGCACGGCCTCACACGGTACAAGAAAAAGGAGCAGAGACAGTTGTCCCTGCTCCTCGCAATCGTGTCAGATACGCGCCCTTCTACTTCCTGCGCCTCCTGGCAACACCGATCATGCCGAGGAGACCTGAACCCAGAAGGAGCATCGTGCCGGGCTCCGGGACGACAGGGTCGCCGCCCAGCGTTGCGTCAATGAGGACGACACCGGTGCGGCTGCTCATCGACCTGGCAAGCTCGACGCCCGGGTCACCGACGAAGTAATCCGTCGTCGATGTCACCGGCGCCCAGCTGTTGCTGAACACCCCCGCCCCATTCACCGACAACGTGACGCCGAACAGATCGCTGAGTGGCGTTGCCGCCGCAGGTACCGCAAGGCCAAGGAGCATCGCCACGACCGCAAGTATTAGAATTGCTCTCATCTTTGCCACCTCCAGATGTGATGGTCCTGTGACCCGCATAATGGCATTTCTCTCATCTACTGTCAATGGTATCACATAGGAGAATCAATGACAAGGCTTATTATCTATGTATTATCGACGGACCGTCTAAGTGCCGTAGCGGCGCACCTTTGGGCCTGTGGAGGCGCACCCGGCTGCGTGTCCCGGCACCCCCGGCGTGTGCTCCTACCCGCCCGTGGGCGCCCGTACCCGCCGCCGGTGGGCGCCCGTACCCGCCCAGGCACGCCCCTCCAGCCCCTCCTGTGCCCGGTAGGCGCACCCCGGCGACGAGGAAGAACCCTGGGTTCCAAGCGATGTCGGAGCGAGTGTGCTGTTGTGGATATCGCGAGGATGCCGCAGGTCGGCGGAGCGATTGGCGGAGCGGTCGGCGAAGCGATTGACGGAGCGAGCGACGGGGCGAGCGACGAAGCGGTCAGCTGGGCTGCTCACCGCAGGACGGTGAACTTGCGCCGCACGGGCGAGCCGCCGTCAGAGAGCTCGCACAGGTAGACGCCGCTTCCGACGGGCCTGTTGAGCGAGTCCC
>JAUWLR010000185.1 GCA_030613615.1 Candidatus Eiseniibacteriota bacterium | reverse complement strand
CCGGGATTCACGAAGATGATGTAGGCCATCGCCATGAAGGTGGTCGCACCGGCGATGAGCTCGGTGCGGGGAGTCGTTCCGTTCTCCTTGAGTTTGAACAGGCGCTCCAGCATGGTCCGTCCTCGCTTCTTGCTCCCGGGGCCGGGATGTGGTGGGGCCGCCGCGCGTAGTCGACCGAGGATGCCGATCCGCTCTTCGTGGGCAGTATATGGAGGGAACACTGAGGCAGGCAAGAAGAAAGGGGCGGCCCGCGCGCGTGCGGACCGCCCCCTCATGCGGAAGTCCGGGAGGGGCCCCGAACTCCCTGTTACTGTTCCTCTTTCGAAGGCTGAGCCGCCGCGAGGGTCCTTTCTTCGTTCACCTCGCGGCGGCATCCTGCAGGGGGGAGGCCGACCCGCGTGTGGGAGTTCGCGGGCCGGCCGAGGGAGATGATTGAGCTGTGGGCAGAACGCATCTCCCGGTCCGGTCGCCCTCAGATACTACTCGTCCAAATCGGTGTCAGCGAACGCGGACCACGGCATCATCTGATACCCCGCGCCGCCGCCCATTCCTGCGTGACCGGGCATTCCACCGCCCATGCCGCCGCGCATGCCGGGATGACCGCCACCGGGGCCGCCCCTACCGCCGCGCATGCCACCGCGCATGCCACCGCGGCCCATCATGCCGGGATGACCGGCACGGCCACCAGCCATGCCACCGTGGAGCATACGCCCGAGCCCGCGGTCGAAGAGCACCTTCTGGTCGTCATCGATCAGCGGACGGATGTCCTTGTGAATCCTCAGGCGCAGCTTCGCCAGGTCACCCTTCACTTCCATCATCTCATCTATCCTGCGCTCGATGGCGTCGAAGTCGGGAGTGTCGTCGGCGACCGCATCGTGGGCCTCGAGCATGATGACCTTGAGCCTGTTCGTCAGCTCCGCCCGCTCATCGTTGTAGCTGTCGTGTATCTTCTCTATCTTTTCCATCTGCTCGTCGGTGAAGGCCGGACCCATGCCCATGCCCTTCTCCATGCCGCCGGCGCGCCCTCGGAAGGCCGCCGTGGGGAGCGCGATGAGAGCGACGCCGGCAAGTGCCAGGACCACAACTGTGATGACGCGCTTCTTGGACTTCATCTTCTTTCTCCTCTCTTGATCGGTCTCGGGGCGACTGCAAACCGGTTGCCCCTGCCCGAACCCCTCGACCCTCTCTCTCCTGTGAAGCTCGCGGCGGTGGGTCGAGTTCCTGCCCCGAGCATGTTCTGCCTCCCAATAGAGCAACCGTGGTGCCAAACCCGGGCGGTACGGGTGACGATTTTTCCTGATGGACAACGTCAGGTGACAGCGTGAGTTACAGCGATGGAGCGACGGTTCCAAGGGCGCCGGGGAACGGGCAGGTGTGTCGTTTCTTCTCTTGCGGGGTCGTCGGGGCCGTCCAGGTGCGCAGGTTCTTCACACCCGGGAGGACGCAGCGTCGCCACCGCGTGCACAGCGGGGGCGGGCCGTCGAGCGACCCGCCCCCGAGCATCCATCGAGCCGGCAGATGCTCTATCTGTACATCGCCTTGATCTGACCCCAGCTCTTCTCCCTGACGGGCAAGGCGCAGTCGCCGTCCGGGCACTGGGCCCCTCCGATGGAGCCGTTGACCCACACGCAGTAGTACTCGACCTCAGGCGGCTCCTGGCAGTCAACCACCCAGCGTGGGTACTCGGGGTGGTCGAGTATCTCCAGACAGCACGCACCGCCCAGGTAGTAGAGGCTGAGATACCCTACGCAGAGGGACCACCCGCTGACGCATTCGGTCGACGTCAGTGTGATTCCGGTGAAAACATCGCCGCCCGCGATACCGCCGGGCAGGAGACTGGTGAACTCCGCCGAGTCGAACACGCCCGGGCAGTCGACCATTGGATCGCTCAACTTGAAGGATACGGCCGTCATCCCGTCGCTCATATGCTGCAAGCAGACGTACGCCAGGACCTCCTCGTATGGGTCCGGCCAATACGAGTGGTCGCATAGCGGCGGATCGAAATCGATGTAGATGAACGGGGGTGGTGGACTCAGGTACGAGAGGTAGACCGCGCCGTAGCACCCGGTACCGTCCCACCACAAGCCGACGGGTCCCGTGGTCGGTTTGATCTCAACGATCAGGTACTCGTCGGAGAAGTCGTAATCGATCGTAAACAGGTTGAAGCTCACGGAGGTGGCGGTCGTATCGCTGACGGTGGCGTCGTTGCCTGTGAGCAGCTGACCAAGAACCCCCCACTGGCCCGCGTACACCGCCATGTGGACCGTTTCCGTCCCGCCGCCGATGCTCGCCAATGTCAGCCCGCCGCCAGCTTGATACGGATTCAAGTACTCCGTGAACGGACCGTAGGCCGCGTAGTACGACGTTCCCGGATGGAGCACGGTGTACGAACAGGGACCGCTCGGGTACGTCCCCGATATATGTTCCCAGAACGGTAGCTCGGTAGTGCCCCAGACGTTCTCGGGGGCGCCGTCCTCGAAGGGGAAGTACGAGAGCACGGCGGCACACGGGACACTGAGACAACCAATCAGGACGCTAACGGCCACAGCCACCAGCTGGATTCGGAGCAGGCTCTTCATCTCAAGCCTCCTTGAAGGAATCGCGGCTCGCGCGACGCTCGATCCAGGATTGCTGCCGCGATTGTCACCTCGAGTGACCTCCGCACAGCGTGACACTCTCCCGCTGCAACACGAAGGAAGAATACCACCAGCCTGACCAACAGTCAAGTTGTTTGGGAGAGCGACCCGCCACCGCAGCAACCTGCCACCGCTCGGGCAGCGCGGTCACGACCGTGTCCGGGAACCGCCTACAGGTCGATCCCGTATTCCTTGATCTTGTTCTGGAGGGTCCTTCTGGAGATACCGAGGATCTTCGCGGCGTGGGTACGGTTCCCGTCGGTCTGCCGGAGGGTCTTGATGATGGTGTCGCGCTCGACCTCGCGCATGGTCTTCCCGCCCGTGAGCGCTGCTCCCTCCCCTCCCTCGGCGGAGGCCTGGACCTTCGCCGGCAGGTGCTCCGGGAATATCGTCTCGCCTCGCGAGAGCACGACCGCGCGCTGCACCGCGTTCTCGAGCTCACGGACGTTGCCGGGCCAATCGTAGTTCATGGCCACCCGCACCGCGCTTGGCGACATCTTCTTGGGCTTGCCGCCCGATGGCGCGTGGACGCGCAGGAAATGCTCGAGGAGCAGCGGCACGTCGCCGTCCCTGTCGCGCAGCGGGGGCAACGTAATGGTGACGACGTTCAGGCGAAAGTAGAGGTCCTCTCGGAAGCTCCCGGCAGCAATCTCCGCCTCCAGGTCTTTGTTGGTCGCCGCAATGACGCGGACGTCGACCTGAATGTCTTTCGAGCCGCCCACGCGCTGGACGATGTGGTCCTGCAGAAAGCGCAGCAGCTTCGCCTGGAGCGCTTCCGACATGTCGCCGATCTCGTCGAGGAAGACGGTCCCGCCGTCGGCCGTCTCGAACTTGCCGAGCTTCTGGCGGACCGCACCGGTGAAGGCGCCTTTCTCATGGCCGAAGAGCTCGCTCTCCAGAAGCCCCTCGGGGATCGCCGAGCAGTTCACGGCGACGAGCGGCTTCCTCACCCGGCCGCTCGACCTGTGGATCTCTCGCGCGATCACGTCCTTGCCCGTGCCGCTCTCGCCGAGAAGAAGGACGGAGGCGTCGCTGTCCGCGACCCTGTGCGCGATCTCGAGCACGTCGCGGAGCGCGTCGCTCGCCCCGACGATGTCCGTCGCAAGTGCCTCCTCGTCGCGCTCACCCTCATCGGGTTCGGGCGTGCCCTCCATCCAGGGGCCGATGACCCGCCGCACCTCATCGATGTCGATGGGCTTGGTGATGTAGTCGAAGGCGCCGAGCTTCATGGCGGAAACCGCGGTCTCAACGGAGGCGTAGGCCGTCATCATGATGACGCCGGTCTCGGGGCTGAGCTGCTTGAACCTCTCGAGGGCCGCGATGCCGTCCATGCCGGGCATGCGGAGGTCCGTGATGACGAG
>JAUWLR010000210.1 GCA_030613615.1 Candidatus Eiseniibacteriota bacterium | reverse complement strand
TGGAGCTCATGGTGGTTGTCATTATCGTGCTCGTGCTCGCTGGTATCGCCGTCCCGGTCTACATCCACTACATCCAGGAGGGCAAGAAGAGCGAGGCGTACGCGGTCATCGACTCGATCAAGAGCGGAGCGCTCGTGTACTTCCAGAAGAACGACTCGTATACGGGAGGCACGCTCGTGAACTGGCTCGCGCAGGATGACGCCGACAACGCGCAGTACTTCTCGTACACGGTGACCATCTCCGTGGGTGGTGACGGCTTCGTGGCCACGGCTACCGTCAACGGTGGCTGGGGTCCTGCGGGCGCGACTGTTGTCTGGACTCACTCGGGCGCCAGCGCACCCGCTGGCGACGCCGGTTCGGGTGTGTTTACTGAGGCGGGTTGGTAGCAGCTTCGGGGCCGGGACCCCGCTGGGTCCCGGCCCGTTACCTCCAGGGGCGGAACCACGAAAGGTACGAAGGTGAGCTTCAGACTGAGAAACGAGAGCGGCTTCAGCCTGATGGAGGTCATGGTCTCCGTGATCGTGTTCTCCATAGCCATCGTCTTCCTCTACCAGATGCTCTTCAGTGGACGTATGCAGGTGGAGTTCGAAGGAGAGAGGAGGGTGGCTTCGAAGGTGGCCGAGCTCAAGATCGAGGAGCTCAAGTACGCGGGCTATAACTCCAGCGATGCCGGGGCCGACTGGACGAGCCTGACGATGGACATCGGTACGCACCCCGGCGACCCGCGCGTAGTGCTGGACGACAGGGGCACCGCCGACACGCAGGACGACCTGGTCGGCTTGGTTTACTGGACGGTCAGTTTGGCGACGTGGTCGGACACTATCGGCTCCGGCAGCACGATCGACACTGAGGGCAAGGTCGTCGATCTCACACTGAGGTGGCCGGAGAACTGGATCCGCGACAGTGTTCGCGTCGTGACCGTGGTGGCGGAACGATGAAGAGACTGAGGATGCACAGGTCGGTAACCGGTGGGCGTCTCGCGACCGATGCGGGAATGACCATGGTTGAGGTCGTGATCGCCGGATTCGTCGGTGCCATTGTCCTGCTTGCGGCGTTCACGATGTATCTGACTTCCATGGAAACGTGGGACGTGTCGGGCGCCAGACTTGCGCTCCAGCGCAATGGTGACCGTGCTGTCAAGAGGATCGCGTTCGACATAAGGCACGGTGACACGGTAATAGTCGGCGCGGACTCGACATCGATTGCCGTCACGAGGACGATGTCCGGCGCGACGACCACACTGGCGACGTACGCCCTCATAGGCGACCAGGTGGTGTACCACCGGCACACAAGCACGGACAGCACGGTCATCGCGGGCAACGTGACGGATCTGCGATTCTCCTCTAGCAATGGCGCGAAGGTCTGGATTAGCATGACGCTCGCTGACGACATGGGGACGACGGCGGTGCCGTTCGACGACCAGAGAGTAGAGATCAACTCGGTGGCGGTGTGTCGCAACGAGCCGATCCCGTAGCGAGGTCAGGAGGGCAGAGAGTGTTCGGCAGGTCCCGGAAATTCGTCACAGGTCTGGACGTGGGTGCCGAGAGCGTGAAGGCCGTGGTGCTGCGGCACACGGGCGACAGTGTCAAGCTCGTGGGCATTGCGCTGGCGGAGATCGACTACCCGACCGCGAACAGAAGCGCGACCGATGAGGACGCCAATGGCGCGCGCATCGACGCGATCAAGAGCGTGCTCAAGGCCTCCGGCACCGACATCTCGCCGTCCAGCCACGTGGTCACGGCCGTCGCGGGGCCCGGCGTCAGCGTCAAGCACGTGTCCTTCCCGAAGATGTCCAATCCCGACCTGGCGGAGTCCATCGGCTGGGAGGCCAAGAAGCACGTGCCCTTCGGCGCCTCGGAGTTCGTGCTGGACTTCCAGCTGCTGGAGCGCGAGGCGGGCGAAGAGGAGGACGAGATGCACGTTCTTCTCGCCGCCGTGGAACAGCGTCACATCGACAGTCACGTCGGGTTGCTGTGCGATGCAGGTGTGGAGCCATTCACCGTCGATATCGTGCCGCTCGCTCTCATGAACGAGCTCGGTGTGGAGGGGCTCGTCGACGACGGCGCCGTGGCGTCCATCGAGATAGGGGCGAGCACCCTGAGCGTATCCATCTACCGTTCCGGGGGACTTCTGCTTGTGCGCTCGGTTCGAATGCCGATTACCACAGCCGCCGGCAGCGCCGCCGCGTCCGGGGGTGAAGGTGAGAGCAAGAAAGCGCGTCGCCAGTGGCAGATGTTTGTGCTCAGAGAGGTGCAGCGTTCCCTGGCCTTCTACAACAGCGAGACCGGGAGACGCGGCATAGACAAGATCTACCTGAGCGGCGGGCGTGCGCTGGCAGAGGGTGTGGCGGAGCGCTTCACGGATGCATTGAAGGTTCCGACGGAGATCCTCAATCCGTTGAAGAATCTGGCCGGCGCCAAGATTGACATCGAGAGTCTGTTACCCCAGGGCCCGAGATTCGCCCTGGCGATGAGCCTGGCGAGGAGGAAATAGCCCGGTGCTCTTCAAGGTCAACATGTACCGCCTGCGGAGCGAGCGGGCGGTCGAGGCCAAACGGAAGCTGCGTCACCTCGCGTCGCTCGTTTTCCTGGCCGGCGTCAGCGTCGTGGTTGCCGGACTTTTCATCTTCGCGGTCGTGCTGACTCAGCGGGAGATAGCGGACAAGGTCGCCCGCATCGAGACGGCCAATGCTGCGCTACGGGAAGTGCTGGGCGGAGCGACGGACGCCATCTCCGACGAGGACCTGAGTCTCATCAGGACCCGCGCCGTCCAGGTAAGGTGGAGCGACGTCCTTGCGGCGTGCTCCAGGCTCGCTACACGTGAGCTGTGGTTCACACAGCTCAGGTTCAGTGAGGGGTCGCTGGTCGGTGCCCGCGGCAGGAGGCCGGGGTTCCATATGAAAGGGCGACTTCAGTCGGGGCGCAAGGAGGAGAGCCTTGCCAAGCTGATGGAGTTCCTCGCGGCGGTGAGGGACGAACCGATTTTTGCGGAGAGCTTCTCGGAGATCAAGCTGGTGACTTCCCGATGGAAGCTTACGACGAACGACGAGTACATGGAATTCGAGATATTCTGCCCGTTGGACGATGAGTGAGGGGCGGGGGCGAGCAATGGCGATTCGTAGCTGGTTGGGCGTTGCAGTTACCGTAGTTATCTGCGCACTTCTCTTCGTGGCAGACGGCACGCTGTACCGTCCTCACAGAGAGAGGCTCAGGGAACTGACCCGTGAGCTTGCCGTCGCTGAGAGCGAGCACGCGTACGTCGCCGGGCACTCGATCTACCTCCAACGGATTCTCGACCTCCTGCCCGA
>JAUWLR010000067.1 GCA_030613615.1 Candidatus Eiseniibacteriota bacterium | reverse complement strand
CGACTGCGCGGGTGCTCACCCACACCAAGCTGCTTCGAGGATTGTGCTGAGTGGGAGATGCTCGCGCGAACCGCCCGGCCCCAAGGCCACTGCACGATCACGCACGCTTGCAAAAAGCCCGGGAGAGGACGCTCTCACCCTCCCCGTTTCCACGACAGCGATTATGTCGCATTCAACCGCAGTAGTCAAGACGTTTCCACGTACGGAAACCGCCACCGCCCGGGTGGGCGACGGCGGTCTCCGTAGCGTCACTTCTGTCCGGCTGCTCGCCTTGTCTCATGGCCGCTCTCCAGCGGCGCGTGTCGCTTCCTCTTGAGACAAACCGAATGCAGCGAATCACGCTCGGGATGTTAGCAGACAGGCGAGCGTGTGTCAGGAGAGGGATTGAAGAGCGCCGCGGCGCAAACCGCCATCCGGGGGCCCGCAGGGGCCGTCCTCCGCTCACCCCCTGCGCGGGGCTGCAACAGAGGCCCGCTGGCATGGCTCTTGCCTTCTGACGTAGCCTGTGTTTTACGGGAGCGAGGCATGTGCGTCAGGTGGGGAGAGGAGAACGAATGAGGCGTCTTGTCGTTCTGTCAATGGTGGTAGCCGCGGTGTTCGGCCTGTCGGTCACAGCGGCCGCGCAGGAGGCGTACTGCACGCTGGGTCAGCACGTCTGGGGTCACGCGACCCGGGAGTTCAACGGCATTCCCATTCCTGTTCTTCTGGACAGCCTGATCACCGGCGCGGACCCGCTGGTCATCCGCTGACGAATTCACCCCCGGCCGTCTCGCTCCTTGCCGAGGCGGCCCAACCTCGAGCGCGCGGTGACCCGGTCCAGGAGGGCCGGGTCGCCGTTCTTGTGGCCCCGCCGGCAGCCCGCTCGGGTCCCTTCGTCACGCACCGTACCTGATGTTGCTTCTCTCCTCGCGCCACCTGGCCGTCCTACGGTACTCGCACTGCACACCGAACTCGGGTATCCTAGTGACAATCCGCTCCCAACCGATCGGCGGCGCGGGGTGTCATAGTGTGCGAGCGTCCGAGAGGTGCGGATTCCTCACCGGAACAAACAATCAGGGGGACTTCATGCGCGGGGTGTGCGTGGTCGTGGTGGCCGTTGTGGCTGCCGGCGTGTCTCACTACGAGGCGGCCGGCGCCTTCTGTGATGTGGGCGATCTCGCGTTGAGCGGGTCGGAGTCGGCGGACGGACGGCTGACACCGGAGCCGTCGGTCCAGGCCTACGCGCTGGGCGACGAGAGGATAGACGTGGACGGCGTCCTCGACGACCCGGCGTGGGAGAAGGCCGAGGCCGCCTGGGGCTTCCGCAAGTGGGATCCGGCCAGGGGAGAGCCGTCGAGCGAGGAGACCGTGTTCAAGGTCGCGTACGACAACGAGGCCATCTACTTCGCCGTCGCGTGCTACGAGCAGGACGCGAGCAACATCCGGGGACAGCTCTGCCGTCGAGACCATCTCAGCGATTCCGACATCGTGAGCATCTATCTCGACACGTATCACGATCACACTACCGGCTTCAACTTCCGCGTCAACGCGCGAGGCGTCAAGGGCGACCGCTTCGTCTACAGCGACGGCCCCAGCGACCGTGACTGGAACGCGGTCTGGGAGGTAGAAACGTCGCAGGACGAGAACGGGTGGTACGCCGAGTTCCGGATCCCGTTCTCCTGCGTCCGGTACAGGCAGGCGGAGGAAATGACCTGGGGCTGCAATCTGTACCGCTACATGCACAGCCGCGGAGAAGACACGGCGTGGACCGTCTGGGACACCGAGACCCGCGGCTTCGTCAGTCGCTTCGGTACGATCACGGGCCTCGTCGATGTCCCGCACTCGAGGCAGCTCGAACTCATGCCCTACGCCGTCGCACGGATCACAGACCCAGCCGTCTACGGACCCGGTGACGAGCTCGAACACTTCCAGAACTTCGGGCTCGACCTCAAGTACGGGCTCACGTCGAACTTCACCCTGACAGCGGCGTTCCAGCCGGACTTCGGACAGGTCGAGGCCGACCCGTCACTGCTCAATCTATCCCCCTTCGAGACCTACTACGAGGAGAAGCGGCCGTTCTTCATCGAAGGGAACCGCTACTTCGAGCACCCCCGTTTCAACGTCTTCTATTCGCGACGCGTCGGCACGGGCGACGTGAACTCCCGGATTCGCGCGGCCGGCAAGCTGACCGGTAAGACGAACCATGGCGTCACTGTCGCGGCCCTGTATGCCGCGACCGACGTGACAGAAGAGGGGCAGGCACACAACTTCCTGAAGAGCGGAGAGCAGCTGACGCACTACCTGGTGGGACGGGTCGGCAAGGAGTTCGCGGGCGGCGTACACCGCGTCAACATCATGCAGACGGGTGTGTTCAGGAGCGCCGACAGAGCTGAGTACGGCGACTTCGCCTCGCGAGACGCATGGACCACGGCGATGGACTTCGACCTCAACTTCCACGACCGTGACTACAACGTGGAGGGGTCGTTCGTGGGGACGGTGGTCGACCCCGCCGCCGTCGCGTCGGATCCGTCGATCACCCATGAGAAGATCTACGGCACCGGCGGCAACCTGGGCATCCGGAAGCTCGGCGGGACGTTCATGGGTGGTGTCAACGGCCGCTGGGAGAGCGACAAGCTCGACCTGAACGACGTGGGTTTCCTGAGGGCGCCGGACGAGATGGACGTCGGTGCGTGGATGCGCTACGAGCACAACTCCACGCGGGACGACGGGCTGTTCCTGAGAGGTAACGTCGGACTGAACCTCGGGAGGAGCTGGCTCTACGCGGGGAACGAGGGGCTGGATCTCGACACCGGTGAGGTCGCATGGTCGTATGACAAAGGGCACCCCCAGAACTGGGGGTTGCACCTGGACGCCTCAGGTCAGCTGTCGAACTACTGGCACGTCTGGAGCGGAGGTGGCTGGAATCCTGAAGGAACGTCCAAGCACGCCACGCGCACCTACGAAGGCAAACAGGGGCCCTTGGTGCGCTATCCGTCCGGGGTCTACGGGTGGCTGGGGTTCAACACGGACCATCGGCAGCCATTCGTGGCCAACGTCAATCTGAACGCCGGCGGCGACGACTGGGGGGGGTGGAGCAGGCGGGCATCGCTCGGACTCAACTGGACGGCGACGGAGGCAATGAACTACAGCATCTCAGTGTCCTATGGGCGCTCGTCCTCCGAGGCGGAGCATCTGGACAACTTCAGAAACCCGGGCGGCGGCATCGGCGGCGTGAGCTACGTCTTCGCGGAACTCGAGCAGCAGACGCTCGACGTCACGTTCCGCTCCGACATCCTGTTCAGCCGCGACCTGTCGCTGCAGCTCTATGCCCAGCCCTATCTGACCGTGGGCGGTTACGGGAATCCCCGAGAGCTTGTGACGCCGGACTCGTACGACCTGGCCCCGGCCGTGGACATCCCAGGCTTCAGCCCGGAGGACGTCACCGACAGTGACTTCCGGTACTCCGCGATGAACGTCAACGCGGTGCTTCGATGGGAGTACCGTCCGGGAAGCACCTTCTATCTTGTCTGGAAGCAGGGGCGGGACCTGTACAACGACCGATTCGAGATGCCGGCACTCGAGACATCACTTGACTTCGGTGCGCTTCTCGGCAGGGAACCGGAGAACGTCTTCCTGGCGAAGATCACGTACTGGTTCTCCACCTAGAGCGGTAGGTGTCGGGGGATGCGCCCGTTGTCGGGGAGATGCGCTGGCTGCCGCGTAGCCTGGGGATGCGCCCGCCGTCGGGGAGATGCGCCGGCTGCCGCGTAGCCTCCAGAGATGCGCCCTTACCTGTACATGGCCTTGATCGAGCCCCAGGACACCTTCTGGACCGGGGCGGCACAGGCCTCGCAGGTCGTGTAGGGACTCGTGTGGGCACCTAGACTGAAGCCGTACGGGTTGTTGGCCGCGAGACACGGCGAGTTGTTGCACAGATAGTAGTCGCTCTCTGACACGCCACAGAACAGCGGGTCCACGTTGAGGTTCCTGCTGTCCGGGAGGTGGTCGCCTCCGACGTTGTTGAACGCCAGGCAGAGCGTCGGAGACACCGAGTTGTAGTCCTCCGCCTGAACCGCGGCGCCCCCCGTGCCGAACGCGAATATCGACTGGAAGACCTGCATGTCGAATCCGAATTCCCCCGCGGAGTAGATGCCGCCGCCGTGCTCAGCGCCGTTGAAGCAGAACGTGCAGCTCTGGACGGACAGAGACCGGGTGTAATCGGTCAGGGCATAGATCCCGCCGCCCTCAAGCGTGGCGGTGTTGTACTCGAACTCGCACCCCACGGCGTTGACCCAGGTGAATCCGTTGATGAACACCGCGCCGCCTCGCGTCGCTGTGTTATGCCTGAAGTCGCAGAAGTAGATCTTCGAAGGATCCTCGGGCTCGCCCCCCCCGTTGTCGAACGTTCCCACGTAGACCGCCCCGCCGTCGGGCGCGGTGTTGCCGATGAACTCGCAGTCCGACAGGTGGACGAGAGTTCCTGTCTTGCAGCACACGCCACCGCCGCTGATGCCGGCCTCGTTCCCCGTGAAGTCGCACTTCGCGATGTCAACGTTGGCCCCGTAGCAGTATATGGAGCCGCCGTAGGACAACGCCTCGTTGCCTTCGAAGGCGCAGGACACGATCGACATGACGGCAGAGATCCCGCAGTACATGGCTCCACCGTACTCGGCGTAGCAGTCGACGAACGAGCAATCCAGTATCACGGGCGCCGAATTGGCGCAGAAGAGCGCGCCGCCCCACCTCTGGCCTTGGTCGTTCACTGGAGCGAGCCCGTTCATGACGGTGAATCCCTCGACGACGGCATCCGGCGTCTCACTATGCGTGAACTCGAATCCGCGGCCCGCATTCTCGCAGTCAATGATCGTGAAGCTGGCTCCCATCTCTGAGATCAGGTACACGTCCTTGCCGCCGAACGAGATGTCTCGATTCAAAGGGCCCGAGTACGTGCCGGACGCAACGAGCACGGTGTCGTCCATGCTCGCCGCGGTTATCCCCTCCTGGATCGTCAGGTAGTCGCCACCCCCGTTCCAGTCAACATGGACCCTGCTGGCGACAGCGGTCCCGGTCAGCGTGCCGAAGACGCAGACAATTGCTAGCAGATGAGACTTCACCTTGATCCTCCTCGAGGTGGGCTTACGACTGCGGGGGGAGCAGTGGAAGCTTCACCATTCTATCGGATTCCGATGCCGCACACAACCGCATGATTCGCGAGGGTGCCGTGCGCCCTGTACGCTGGATTCGAGAACGTCACAGTCTGTCGAGTCGGTCGCCGTTCGTGCTCTCTCTCTTTCAGACCTCGTTTTCCCTGTTGGCGTTTAGTGTCTGATGCGCAACGAACCGCTCACGAGCGGCCGTCGGCTTCGCGCGGCGCCCGTGGCGCCTTGAGCGCGCGGATTGGTGTCTCCGGCCCCATGTGGTATAGTGACCTCCGGTGTCGTAACACCCCGGCGTCGCTCCGTGAACCGCTCACGCCCGTCAGGATACGGCTGGTCCGCAGGATTGAACACACAGGAGGCTCTTGTGGTCAGGAACAACCTCGAGGTCAGTCGATGCTGCACCGAGGACTCGATGGCACGGGAGCCCGGCCCGAGGGCGCGCCACGCCGACGACCACTGTGCGAGGCAGGTTTGCATCGCGCTCCGGGCCGCGGGCGGCGACGAGCACGCGGCGGTCAGACCGGTGGTGGAGCCGCCGGACAAAAGGAGCCAACCGTGACATCCTCACGCGCTGTCGCCCTTCCCCTGGTAACTGGGTTGTTGGGAGCCCTCGGTCTGCTGGGCGCGTGCGGGCCCGCCCCCGAGCCCGGGGGAGAGGTTGTGGAAGAAGCCGCGCAAGCACCTGACTCGCGTGTGGAGTTGGTGATCGAGGACGGACTGCCCGGTGAGTCGTACGCCGTGCTTGCCTCCGATGGCGCGTGGTGCTGGTTCGGGGACCCGCGGGCCGTCTTCTGCGAGGGAGAGCACAGGCGGACCTTCGTCGGATTCGTGACCTCGACCGGTGACGTTACGTTGGCGCACTACGATCACGACTCGAAGCAGGTGGCATCGACCGTGGTCGCGGAGCACCTGCAGGAGGATGACCGCGCGAGCCCGGCTGTTCTGGCTCGACCTGACGGCCGTCTGATCGTCTTCTACAGTGGCAACAGAGGTCGCTGGATGATCTACAGGACCTCCACGAATCCCGAAGATATCGCCTTCTGGGGGAAGCCGCACGCGGCATCGGGCCACACATCGAAGGTGTGGGGATACTCGTACCCGAACGCCGCGCTTCTCGAAGAAGAGAAGGGCAAGAGGTACCTCTTCTGGAGGGGAACGGACTTTCTGCCCATGTTCTCGGTCACAGAGACTGGTCTGAGCTGGAGCGAGCCGGTCGCGCTGATTCGTGGTGACGGGGAGAGCCCGTACGTCAAGGTCGCCTCCGACGGTGCTGCCACGATCCACTTCGCGTTCACGAACGATCACCCGGGCAGCGAGCCTGCGAACAACATCTACTACGCATCTTACAAGGACGGCACGTTCCGCCGCGCCGACGGTTCGATACTGGGTACGATGGAAGACCTGCCGCTTGCGTTCGAGGAGGTGGATCTTGTCTACGACGCGGCGGACGCGGGCGCACGGGCCTGGCTGTGGGACCTGGCGTTCGATTCCTCCGGGAATCCGGTCATCGCGTATGCGACCTTCCCGACTGAGGAGGATCACAGGTACCGCTACGCTCGATGGGACGGGACCGCGTGGATAGACACGGAACTCACACCCGCGGGGTCGTGGTTTCCGACCGGCGGGGAGAGGCGCCGCTATTTCGACCCCTACTGCTCGGGAGGGATAGCTCTCGACCACTCGGACCCGTCGGTCGTCTACCTTTCCAGGCCGGTCGGAGGCGCGTTCGAGATAGAGCGGTGGACGACACCGGACGGCGGGCGCAGCTGGTCATCCGAGGCTGTCACCAGCGGATCGGCCTCGAACAACGTCAGGCCGCTCGTGCCCCTTGGCCGCGCGGCGGGCGGCCCGGGGCTCATTTGGATGAACGGTCCGTACACTGACCACAAGCGCTACTCGACTTCACTGAGAATGAAGTAGGCTGGGGCGTGTGCAGCGGCATCGAATGGTTGGTGAGCGCCACCTCAGCAATGACGTGCGCCGATCGCCACCGTTCGCCCTGCTTGCGCGACCATTGCGTGACAATCCCACCTGCAGTGCCGATTCCTGTTGACAGAGGGCGGCGCTCTTGCTACCTTGTTGCTGGGAGTAGGCGGAGCCACGTCGGTGCACGGACATATCCGAGGACACTAGAGGGACCTGGCATACGCGCAGGCCCCTTTCTGTTTCCGAGGCATGTGTCAGGAATCGCACCGGCAGAGATGTGGCGCGTTCAAGCGGGTGAGAGGCCCGCGCATTTGCAATGGCCGGCAGATCGGGACGAAAGCCCGGATGCGGCTGTCTAGACGGAGGTAAGTGCTGGATGCGTACGACCGGTAAGGTGAAGTGGTTCAATGACAGCAAGGGCTTTGGCTTTATTACGCCAGATGATGGGCAGAAGGACTGCTTCGTCCACTTCTCGGCTATCCAGAGCGGCGACGATGCTTTCAAGACCCTTGGCGAGGGCGACTCTGTCGAGTTCGACATCGTCCAGGGTGAGAAGGGCCCGGCCGCGGAGAACGTCGTCAGGCTCACTGAATAGCCCTGTTGGATAGAATCGGAACGAAAGAGGGCCGCCCCGCGCGATGCGGGGCGGCCCTCTCAATTGTGGCGGTCTGCGCCCTGACGCCGCGCTCCCGCTATCCCTGCTGCTCCGCCTGGGCCTCGGCCGCCTTCTTCAAGTCGTCGTTGGCCATGATGGCGACCTCGACGCGGCGGTTGGCCTGTTTGCCCTCGAGCGTGCTGTTGTCAGCTACCGGCCGCGACTCGCCATACCAGGCCGACGACATCCGCGGATTGCTCACCTCGCGCTCCGCGAGGTAGTTCTCCACCGCTCGCGCTCTTCGCTCTGAGAGCGCCATGTTGTAGTCCTCTGCGCCGTCAGAGTCAGTGTGCCCCGCGAGCATGATGTTCGTGTCCTCGTACTTGTTGAGGATCTCCGCGAGCCTGGCGATGTTATCCTTGGCTTCGTATCTCAGTTCGGCCTTGTCGACGTCGAAGAGGATGCCGGAGTCAAAAGTGATCTTGATACCTTCTCCGACTCGCTCTATGGTGGCGCCCTCGAGATCGGCCTCCATCTCTGCAGCTTGTGCGTCCATGTAGGTGCCGATAATGCCTCCGGCGGCTCCGCCGACCACCGCGCCAAGGATGGCGCCGACCGCCGGGTTCCCGGACGCGTTCCCGATGGCCGCGCCCGCGAGCGCGCCGCCTGCGGCGCCGATCAGAATGCCGGTGTCCCTGCTTGTCATTGAGGCGCACCCGAACAGACCGAACACGAGCACCGCGGTCAGCATAAGTATCAGAACTCGCCGCATGATTACCTCCTTCTTCACATCCGCTCCCCTTACCGGTTCTTCCAGCGCTGTGAACACACCGCGCCAGTCTAGACGCGCAGCAGCACCCGAATCAAGAGACGAGTAGACGACGCCGCTCATTCGACTGCCGGCTGCGCTTCTCTCTATACACGTTGTGGGATCTGTGTCCTGTGAGGCACGCCCGGTGGCCTGGGATTTGGGATCACCTCAGAAGAGAGCCCTACCTGAGCACGAGCAGTTTCGCGCGGAGGGCGCCCGCGCGGTTCGCGACCACGCAGAAGTACGTTCCGCTCGCGACGCGCCTCCCACCGTCGTCGGTGGCGTCCCAGCGGACGGTCCGTGGCTCGGACGCCGGCGACGTGCCGTCGAGCGTGCGCACCAGGCGTCCTGCGACGTCGTATATCCGCAGCGTGTATCCGCTCAGTGAGCGTCCCGACGGCTGGGACTGCGGCAGAGCGAACCTGATGGCCGTGTCGTCCACCACGGGATTGGGGAAGACCCAGATGCGCCCGGACACACTGGCGCCTGCCATCACCCGGACTGCCTGGGAGAGCCCGCTCTCGTTCCCCGCCGCGTCGCGGGCGGCGACCACGTACTCGTAGTACGTGCCGGGCCGCACGTCCACGTCGCTGTAGGTGGTCTGCCCTGCAGGCACCGCTGCCACGCTGGAGTGCAGGAGCTGTCCCTCGCGTTTTCTATAGAGCGTGTAGCCGGCAAGGTCGCCGTCAGGCGTCGGCTCCCACGACAGATTCACTGCGAACTCCGTGGACGTGGCCGTGAGTCCTTCGGGCGCCATGGGAGGGGAGGAGTCCCCCACGCCTTGTGTCGATAACACCATGTCGTCCGAGACCGCGTCTATCCCTGCTCCCGCGCTGCTCGCAACCCTGAAGTGGTAGAGTGTCCCGGGTTCCAGCGCGTTCAGAACAACGCTGTGCTGCGTGACCTCTCTGCTGTCCGCGACGCTCGATCCGTAGCCCGTATCTTGTCCGTACTCGACGAGGGATGTCGACGGCAAGTTCGTTATCCATCGGACAGTGGCGACGGTGCCCTCCGCCGTCACGTGAGCTTCCACGTTGTAGATGCTGAGCCTCTGGGGTGTGTCGGCCGGCTCCGTGGTGAACGCAAGGTCTGCGGAAGACGCCTCGCGGCCCTCCGCGTCGACCGAGAGAGTCCTGAAATGGTAGAGCGTCTCGGGCGAGAGCCCATCGAGCACGACGAGGTGGCTCGTCGCGAGATCGGGCTCAAACGCCGAGGAATGGCCGTAGGACGGCGTTGTTCCGTAGACGATCTGTGACGTGGAGGGGACGTTCGTCCACCAGCGAACGGCCGCCGTGGTCGACGTCACGTCGAGAAGCGAAACGGCGACGATCCGGACCGCCTCGGGGACGGTCGTTACGGACAGCACATCCGAGACGACCTCGCAGCCGCACTCGTCCACGCTCCTGGCTCTGAAGTAGTAGGTCGTTGCGAACCAGAGACCTTCGACCAAGACGTCGTGGTCCGTGACAAGGTCCGGGAGCCACACTGCGCCGTCGTCGCACGACTCGCTCCGGCCGTACTCGACGCGCGAATCAGCGGGCGTGCTTGTCGTCCACACGACCCTGAACGACGTTTCCGCCACGTCCTCCGCGGTCGTTCCGACGATGTCCGGGCCAAGGGGGCATGTGTCGAAAGAGAGTTCATCGGTGACTGCCTGATTGCCGAACGCATCCGTGGACACCACTTGGTAGAAGTAGGTTGTCTCGGGAGTGAGCGGCGTGAGCACAGCGCTGTGCGCGACGGTCGGTCCGGGCTGTTCCTCGGAGGAGTAGGGGTAGTGCCCGCTCGACGTTCCGTACTCGATGTGCGACAGGGCAGGTCTGTCGGTCTGCCAGGAGAACTCGGCGCTCGTATCGAGTGTGCGGATCGTGCAGCCCAGCACCTCGGGAAACCCGGGCGGGCGCACGCAGACGATTCCACCGTCCGGGAAGTCACCACCGTCGATCGTGAATCCGACGATCCCCAATCCGTCGGACGTGACGGGGTCGGGGGACACAAGGGAGTCGTCGCACGTGACCTCGAAGTCCGTGTTCGGCATCATTCCCACGAGCACGTGCGAACTGTCCGACGAGCGCGACGGAGTATCCGCGCGAACGGCCTGCGTAGGGAAGGACAACGCCAGGGCAAGAATGCCCGGGATGAACAACAGCTTGAATCGTGACATTTGCAGTCGCTTGTCGGTGACCCGGATGTTCCGGGTCAGGGTGCCAACCCGTGTCATCGGAACTGCGCGGATTGTAGTAATGAGCATGGTATCTGTCAAGCCTTTGAATGCCCAATAACAGGGTGGTGCAGAGATTCTTCAATGCCGGGCACGCACAGTTTGTGTATGGACAGACGTACACAACTGCGGGTGCACCGAGATCTCCCGGTGTTGTGCCCGCGCGTGCAGTGCTCAGTGGAGCAAATTCCAGGCCCGAGGGCATCGGGGAGGGAACAAAGGACCGGGGGGCTGTGGGAGGGGCGCCGGAGCGCCCGGAAAGGCCTGCCGAGAGCAGCCGGGCTACCTGAAAAGCGCCTTGATAGTGCCCCAGCTGGACGCTCTGACAGGGGAGTCGCAATCGGGGCAGCCCTGCGCCCTGCTGCCTATCTGAAGGCTCCAGGGGTTGCTGAACGGCAGGCAGGGCGAGTTGCTGCAGAGGCTCATGTTGCCGCCGTCGGCGCCGTAGAGGTCACAGAGCAGTGGGTCGAGGAACAGGTTGTCATGCGGGGTGCCCGGCAGGTCATCTCCGTCCTCGTTGCCGAACACGCAGCAGTGGAACGTCTCAGGAGTGCCGCCCCATACGCACTGTGCACTTCGTCCGAACGCGAGCACGCACTGTTCTATCGTGGCGGTCGATCCCTCAAACCAGACGCTCGAGCCGAAGACGCCCTCGTTGTTCGCAAGCGTGCATCTCACCATGGTCAGGTTGGAGCCGACCATGGCAAGTCCTCCACCTCTCACGGCGTCGTTGTCACTGAACGTGCAGCCGCTGACCGTGACGTCCGAGTCCGCCGCGTAGACCGACCCGCCGTGGTTCGAGGCCGAGTTCCCGTAGAACACGCAGTTCGTGATGCGGGTCGGGCCCTGCGTGAGCATGATGGCCCCCCCGTCCGGGGCGGAATTGTCGCGGAATACGCAGTCGGAGATGCGCGGGGAGCTGCTGTCACACCTGATGGCGCCTCCGCCGTCCGTCGCGTGCCCGTTCAGGAATGTGAAGCCGGTGATGTGGGATGTGGAGTCGGTGCCGGTCGACAACAGGATCGCCCTGTCCACACTTTCGCAGTCGATGGATATCTGCTGCCCCCCGAGGACCGAGAGCGTCATGTTCTTCCCGCCGAAGTCGAGCGCGCGATTCCCGGCGCCGCGGAAGGTGGCTGGGCCGCCGTAGCTGGCCATGACCATGACGGTATCACCGTCTGAGGCAGCATCGATGCCCTGCTGAATGCGTGTGTATGGGCTCGCGAACCCGTCGTAGTCCACGTACACGGTGTCGGCGAGGGAGACAGCCGGGCAGAACAAGGCCACGAGGGCGAGAACTACGACAAAGATGCCCTTCATGTGAAGCCCTTTCTTGTCAGGGGTCCCAAGGTATGAGCACCATAACCATAAATCGTACCCGCTGGCGCCGGTCGCGTCAACTTTGAAACGCGGGGCGCCCCGTGGTAGACTCGGTAGGAGTGTAATCGCACCGTCTCTGCAGGGAAGTCGAGGCTCACGTGGTCCGCAATCGAAACGTCATCCGACTCGTCCTCGTGGTCGCCGTGTTCGCGGTCGGCTGCGGCTACGGCATGTTCGCGGAACGGACCCAGCGCTTTCCCTTCAGGCTGACGAGGAAGGTCCTCTCGGTCGTTCGGAACGACCGCCCCACCGCGGCGCCTGCGGCGGGTCGCTGGAAGCGTTCGCGACAGCATCCCGACGGGACTGAGCTGACCGAGGAGCAGCGAGAGGAGTTGACGAGGCTCGAGTCGATCGGCTACCTGACCGGTTCCGTGCCCGTGGGGGAGCGGTCCGGCGTGACCGTACACGACGAGGCCCGCGTAGCGTCCGGGCTCAATCTGGTCGTGTCCGGCCACCGGCCCTGGGCCGCCCTGTTGGACATGAGCGGGAACGTGGTCCACGAATGGCAGCTCGACTTCCGGGCGGCGTGGCCGGGTCGCGAGATTTCCTCCGACGCGACAGGAGACGAGTACTGGCGCCGTGTCATGCTGCTGGATGACGGCGGCATCGTTGCCATCTACGAGGGGATGGGGATAGTCAGGCTCGACAGGGACTCGAAGCTCATATGGGCGAGGGAAGGCGGATACCACCACGACCTGGAGCGTACACCGGACGGGGGCTTCGCCGTTCTCGACCGCGAGGCGAGGTTCCTGCCCCGCATCAGCAGGGGGCATCCCGTGCTCGAGGACTTCGTCACATACCTGGATGCCGATGGGAACGTCCTCCGTCGAATCTCACTGCTAGAGGCCTTCGAGAAGTCGCCGTACGCGTCCCTCCTGACCGGGATGAGGCGTGCGGGCGACATCTTTCACACCAACACCCTCGAGATCCTGGACGGCAGGCTCGCGGGGAAGTCACCCGCGTTCCGCGACGGCAACCTCCTCATCTCCGTCCTGATGCTCGATACGATAGCGGTTGTCGATTCCGACGCGGAGACGGTCGTCTGG
>JAUWLR010000209.1 GCA_030613615.1 Candidatus Eiseniibacteriota bacterium | reverse complement strand
CTTTATCAGCCCCGCGCCCTTCGCGATGGCCTTCTCGATCTTGTCGTTGGGCATGTTCGCGCCCTTGGCGGCCTGCACCTCGGCGCGAAGCCTGACGTTGATCTCGACATCAGCGCCGCCGGAACGCGCCGCTACCTCGATGAGCCGGGCGTGGCGGTTGAAGATCTTGCCGCGCTTGGCGTCAAGGGCGCCCTTCTTGTGCTTGATACTGGCCCACTTGGAGTGTCCCGACATATCTGTCCTCCCTGCCCGGGCGCCGCTAGGTCAAGGACAGCCCGTGACATGTTCCGTCGACGTCTCGTGTGCTACGCGTCTTCTTCCGACTTCACGGACTCGGCGACGACCTTCGCCTGCACGTCGCCCGGCACCTGCTCGTAGTGCGAGAACTCCTGCTCGTAGAAGCCGCGGCCCTGAGTGATGGACCGGAGGTGCGTCGAGTACTTGTAGAGTTCTGCCAGCGGCACCTGCGCGGTGACGACCTGATAGCGCCCCTGCTGTCCCGTCTCGCGGATCTTGCCGCGGCGCGACGACACGTCGCTCATGACATCACCGAGGTATTCGTCAGGCACGGTCACCGTGATGCTGTAGATGGGCTCCAGAAGCACCGGATTGGCCTCGGCCGCCGCGAGCCGGAAACCGATGGACCCCGCCATCTTGACCGCGTTCTCGTTGGAGTCCACCGGATGGAACTTGCCGTCGTAGACGGCGACCTTGACGTCGACGACCGGGTAGCCGGCCAGCACGCCCGCCTCCATTCGCTCCTTGACGCCCTTCTCGACCGCCGGGATGAACTTGGAGGGAATGGAGCCACCCACGACCTCGTTGGCGAACTCGAATCCGGAGCCACGTTCGACAGGCTCGATCCTGAGCAACGCGACACCGAACTGGCCACGTCCACCGGTCTGCTTCTTGTACTTGCCTTCGGCCGATGCCGTCGCCCGGATGGTCTCACGGAATGGGATCCTCGGCTTCTCGCGCTCGAGCTCGACGCCGAACTTGTCCTTCAGCTTCTCGACCATGACATCGAGGTGCAGGACGCCCAGCCCGCAGATGATGGTCTGCTTGATGACACGGTCGTAGCCGGCGGTGAAGGTCGGGTCCTCCTCGTGCAGCTTCGCGAGCCCGGTCGCAATCTTCTCCTCGTCGCCCTTCGTCTTGGACGTCACAGCCTCGGACAGCACGGGCTTCGGGAACACGACGGGCGGAAGCACGATTGGGCCCGCCTTCGTGCACAGAGTGTCACCCGTGGAGGTGATCTTGAGCTTCACGACGCCCGCGATGTCGCCGGCCGAGACCGACTCCATCTCCTTGCGGTCGTGCCCGACGAGGGCGTAGACGCTGCCCATCCGCTCGCTCTCGCTCCTGGTCGAGTTCAGGACATCGCTCCCCGAACTCACCGTCCCGGAGTAGACGCGGAAGAACAGAAGCTCGCCGACGTGCTGTTCTGAGACGGTCTTGAAGACCAGCGCCGAGAACGGCGCGTCCGGAGTAGCGGGAAGCGTGACCTCGTCCTCTCCACCCGGCTTCGTCCCCCGGATCTCAGGAGCGTCCGCCGGCGCGGGCATGACTCCCGCCACCAGGTTCATGAGCGGCTCGATACCGGCGACCGAAGTCGCGACGGTTGCCACGACGGGCACGATGGTCGCGGCGGCAACGCCTGCCCTGAGTCCCCCGCGTATCTCATCCGGGGTAAGCTCCTCGTCCCCGAAGAACTTCTCCATCAACGCTTCGTCCGACTCAGCCGCAGCCTCGATCAGCTGGGACCTGAGCTCGGCCACCTCGTCGGCCATGTCGGCCGGGACGCCTTCCTTCTTCGACTTCCCCGAACCGTCCGGGATGTAGGCCTTCTGCTCGATAAGGTCGACGACACCCTTGAAACCCGCGGCGGCGCCTATCGGGATCACGACCGGGACGACGCGCGCTCCCAGGGCGCTGGCGGCGTCCAGGCATTTCCGGAAGTCGGCGTGTTCTTTGTCCATCTTGTTTACGCAGATCATCCGCGGCTTGCCCGACGATTCGATGAACTGCCACACGAGTTCGGTGCCGACCTCGATGCCCGCCGGGGCGGCGAGCACCACGACGGCCGCGTCGGCCACGCGAAGCCCGGCCTTGACGTCGCCGTAGAAGTCGGCATACCCGGGGCAATCGAGGATGTTGATCTTCGTCCCGTTCCACGTGCAGTGCCCCAACCCCAGATTGATGGTAATCTGCCGCTTTTTCTCGTTTTCGGCGAAATCCAGAGCGGAGGAGCCATCGTCCACATTGCCCATGCGTGACACGGCCCCGCCGGCGAACAGCATCGCCTCTGCCAGGGTCGTCTTGCCTGCGTCGCCGTGGGCGACCAGGGCGATATTGCGAATCTTGTCTGGCGACAACGACTTCATGGTGCGTCCTTCCCAAGAGATCGAGCATGCTCAACCGTCATTCAATGCTGGACTGTATCAAACGATAGAGGGTACCAGCTGTACAGGCACCAGTCAACCTGAAACTCCGATATTCGGCTTGCCTGAAGCCCCTGCCCGTGGTATCTTCAAGAGCGTGGAGTGGGCCGCCGGGCTGGGATCGCGCCGAGCCCTCAACACGAGGGCTCGAACCAGTTCACTGTAGAGAGCAACTCGTCACAGAGCAACCACGCACGGAGGCGCCATTTTGATGCTAGACAAGCTCCGCTCGAACATGAAGGTCTTTCTGTGGATAGCCGCCATCGCCTTCATCATCAGTATCGGCGCGGGCACCATGTTCGGCCGCCGCCGCCGCGGTCAGGACCCGATGTCCGAGCAGGGACTCATCGGCGTCGTCGAGGGCGTGCCCATCCAGTACCGCGACTTCTCCGAGGAGTACAGGCAGAGGATCGTCGATTACGCGCAGCGCAGCGGCTCAGAGGTCTCGGACGCCACGCGGGATGCCATCCGGGAGGAAACTTGGAGCTCGATGGTGACCGACATCCTGGTCACGAACCAGATCGAGAAGCTGGGCATCGACGTGCCCGACCAGGTGGTCTTTGACATCCTCTGGAACAACCCTCCGCAGTCCGTGTACCAGGCGCCTGCCTTCCAGGACGCGTACGGCAACTTCGACTTCGACGCGTATCACCGCGAGATCCAGATGCACCCCGAGCGCTGGGACGGTGTCGCCGACTACTATAGAAGCTCACTCCAGCGCCAGATACTCCAGCGCGAGATCCAGTCGGCCGCGATGATCAGCGACAACGAGCTGTGGGACGAGTTCGTTGCGCGGAACGAGAAGGTCCGCGTCTCCTACGCGAGCATCGACCCGCGCAGGATCAAGCGGCAACCGCTTGAACCGACCGAGGAGGAGGCCCGG
>JAUWLR010000214.1 GCA_030613615.1 Candidatus Eiseniibacteriota bacterium | reverse complement strand
CGGCGGAGGCGGAGCCGGCGCCGGCCCCGGCCCCCCCGCGCGCGGCGGCGGCGCAGCCGGAGCAGGGGGCCGGCCCGGCGCTGGCGGCCGATGAGGAGCAGGAGCAGTTGGCAGGGCCTGAGCTCGCGGCCGATGAGGAGCAGGAGCAGTTGGCAGGTCCTGAGTTCGCGGCCGACGGGCACGCTGACAGCGGCACCACGGTCGCCAAGGCCAGCGCCGCCTACCGAGCGGCCGGCGGCGCCGACGGCGATCCACAGACACTGGTCGGGGGTCCCGTGCCGGGGGATGAGGACGTCCGCAGGATCGGGGCCGTCGAGAGGTACAGGCCCCGCTTCACGGCCGACTCGGTCAACGGGGGATTCGCCTACACGTCGGGGTACGGTTTCAGCGCCGCGGCGCAGATCGCGGTGAGCGACGTCCTCGGCAACCACCGCTTCTATATCACCACCGATTTCTTCTCAAGCCTCGAATCCAGCAACTTCCACCTGGTCTACGAGCACCGGGGGCACAGGGCCAACTTCTCGCTGGGCCTGCACAACTTCAAGGACTACTACCACTCCGACCGCACGTGGCTCGGCGAGGACCTGGGCGAGAGGCGGTACTTCACCGAGCGAAGCTACGGCCTGTCGGCCGGGGTCTCGTATCCGTTCAGCGTGTTCAACCGCGTGGAGTTCGACATCTCGGCCATCTCTATGGACAGGCAGTTCGCGGAGGTAACCGATGGAGGGTACGTCGAGCTGACGGACGAGCGGATCTCGCGGTCGCTCATCATCCCGAGCGTGCGGTTTGTGAACGACACGACCCTCTGGGGCTCCGTAGGCCCTCTTAGCGGCGGCAGGTCTTCCATCGTGCTGCAGCGGGCCTGGGAATCGGGGGGCAGTTTCGGCTACCTGACCGGCATCGCCGACGTGCGGAGGTACATAAAGCTCGGCGTCAGACACAGCGTTGCGCTCAAGCTCGTCGCGGCGAGGAGCTCGGCGCGCAGCGCGCAGAATTTCTACATGGGTGGCGTCAACAGCCTTCGGGGGTACGGGGACTTCGTTTTCCACGGCCGGAACCTCACGACGGCTTCCATCGAGTTCCGCTTCCCGTTCATCGACCACCTGGAGATCGCTTCGCCCATCCCGCTGTCCCTGTGGGGCCTGCGTGGCGTGGCGTTCATTGACGCCGGCGCCGCGTGGGACGACGACTTCCGCGGTGTCGTTCATGGCCCGACCGGCACCAGGCTGTCGGGCATCAAAGCGAGCCACGGGGTCGGCGTCAGAATGCGGCTCTCGATGTTCATTGTTCGCTTCGACTGGGCGTGGCCGACCGACCTTCGACGCGCGGGCGGCGTTGTGACCCACTTCGCCCTGGGCGCTGAGTTCTAGCCGCGGGTAGTTCGCGCGGCCGCCCGGTCGCGCGGTCCGCGGTCCGCGGTCGGACAAGGGCCCCGCGTGGGCGCCCGTCCTCCGGACGCTCCGGGCCGCACAGAACGCGCTCGTCCACACCCTATCTTGCAGGAGGAGGAAGCTCTGGGAATCGACCTCGTAAGGGATCTCAATCCCGTTCAGCAGGAAGCGGTCACTCACGGCGATGGGCCGCTCCTCGTGCTCGCGGGCGCCGGCAGCGGCAAGACGCGCGTCCTGACGTACAGGGTCGCGCATCTGATACGTGAACTGGGAGTGAGCCCCCGTCGCATACTTGCCGTGACGTTCACCAACAAGGCCGCCGAGGAAATGAAGCACAGGGTGGTCGACCTCGTGGGCGCCGACGCGAAGGCAGCCTGGATCGGCACGTTCCATTCGGTGTGCGCCAGGATACTCAGGCGTGAGGCCAGCTGGGGTTGGTGGACGGCGTCGTTCTCCATCTACGACGCGACCGATCAGCTGGCCCTTGTCAAGACCTGCATGGAGAAGACCGGAGTTGGGGCGTCGGTCTTCTCGCCCAACACCATCCTCTCGGCGATATCAAGGGCCAAGGACAGGCTCCTGACCGCCGACGGCTACCGTGGAACCGGCGGCGGGTACTTCGAGGAGTGCGTTGCCAAGATTTACGCCGAGTATGAGAAGGGTCTCGTCGAAAACAACGCGTTGGATTTCGACGACCTGATCATGCGTGCCGTCGGGCTCCTGCGCGGGACGAAGGAGGTCCTGGCGGCGTACTCCGAGCGTTTCGAGCACATTCTGGTCGACGAGTATCAGGACACGAGCCACGCGCAGTATGAGCTCGTCAATCTGCTGTCGTCTAAGCACCGCAACATCTGCGTCGTGGGCGACGACGACCAGTCGATCTACGGCTGGCGCGGCGCGGACATCTCGAACATCCTCAACTTCGAGCATGATCACCCGGAGGCCCGCGTGCTTCGGCTCGAGCAGAACTACAGGTCGACCGGGAACATCCTGGAAGCGGCGCACGACGTCGTCAGCAGGAACGAGCGGCGCAAGGACAAGAAGCTCTGGACCCAGAGAGACGACGGGCGGAAGGTGGCGCTCGTCAGGTGCTCGAACGAGTATCAGGAGGCCGACGCCATAAGGGACCGCGTCGTCGAGCTGACGGCGGAGGGGACGCGCGGCTACCACGAGTTCGCCGTGCTCTACAGGACGCACGCGCAGTCGAGGGTGATCGAAGACAGCCTGCGGCGGGCGTCCGTCCCCTACGACATCGTTGGAGGCGTGCGGTTCTACGAGCGCGCTGAGGTCAAGGATGTGCTGGCCTACGCGCGAGTGGTCTCCAATCCCGCAGACGCCGTCAGCCTGGCTCGGATCATCAACGTTCCCCCGAGGAAGATAGGGGAGCGGTCGCTGGAACGCCTGACGGAGTTCGCCGCCGACCGACGGGTCTCCTTGCTTACCGCTCTCGCCTTGAGCGCCGAGGTCGACGGGCTCCCCGCCGCGGCCCGTGGGTCGGCCGAGGCGCTGGCGGGCGTGCTCAAGCGCGCGACCGAGAGAGCCGGGCACGACCCGGTCGACACGGTTCTCGAGGGGCTGCTCGCGGACTCCGGGTATCTCGAGTGGCTGAAGAGGAGCGGCACCGAGGAGTCGGAGCAGCGCATCGCGAACGTGCAGGAACTCGTGTCGGCCGCGAGCGAGTTCGTCGAGTCGAGCGGTGAGGAGAGTCTGTCCGCGTTCCTTGAGCAGGTGTCGCTCGTCGCTAACATCGACAGGTGGGCCGACGGTGTCAACGCCGTGTCTCTGATGACTTTGCACAACGCGAAGGGGCTCGAGTTCGGTGTCGTTCTCATCCCG
>JAUWLR010000063.1 GCA_030613615.1 Candidatus Eiseniibacteriota bacterium | reverse complement strand
TGCGCAATGACCCTCGGGCTCGGAGCCGGTGTCTACCGGGGATCCCGCGCTACCCCCGGGTCCCTCGTTGCCCGGAGGTTCCGTGCCGCCGGCGGGTCCGCCGTGGCCCGACCGCTCGGGCGAGGCAAATCGCCTTGAGCGCATGACCCTCCTGTGTGACAATCCAGATGTGATGCGTCCGCACGCGTGACAGCCGGAATCGCCAACCGCGCAGGAGGTCTTATGAGCGCCGCACTCGACAGGGTGGTCGACAGCTATGTGAGCACGCTGCTTGCCGACTATCCGGTTCTCGCGACATTCCTGGGTGTCCACGACCACGACGCCGAGCTGGGCGAGTTCTCGGCTGCTGCCCAGGAGGAGAAGAACCGCCATCTGAAGGGGCTCCTCTCGGAGCTCGAGGCTCTTCCTCTGGACGACGAGCCGCTCGAAGCGCGGATCGACGCGGCGGCACTTCGGGCCTCGCTGAGACGTTCCGTGTTCGAACACGAGGAGCTCCGCACGCACGAGTTGAAACCCTCCGAGTACGTTGCAACAGCGCTCTCCGGGTGCAACGAGCTTGTCCTCGGCGACTTCGCCCCGTTGCCGGACCGCGCTCGCTCGCTTCTCGGCAGGCTCGAACAGATCCCGGCCGTCCTTACGGCGATGCGTGAGAACATCAGGCAGTCGCCGGGGGTGTTCGCGACCATTGGAGCCGAGATCGCCAGGGGTGGAGTGGGGTTCGTCAGTGCGGTGGTACCGGGAATCGCAGAGGAGGTGCCAGCACTGCGGACCGAGCGCGAGAGGGCAAGCGCAGCTGCGGCGGAGGCATTCGGGGGGGCGGCGGACTACCTCGAGGGGCTGGCAGAGGGATCGGGCGTTCCCTTCCACGTCGGGCGGGAGAACTACGAGTGGCTTCTGCGTGAGTACCACATGCTTGACATGGACAGCGCCGAGCTCAGGGAGCTCGGTCGGAACATGCTGGCGGAGATACGGGAGAGGATGGATGATGTCGCTCGGGAGATCGATCCCGCGAGGACGACACACGAGATCATGGATGACCTCAAGTGCGAGCATCCGCCTGCGGGCGGGCTGAGACAGCACTACGCCTCTGAGATGGCAAGGGCGAGAGAGTTCGTCCTCGAACACGATCTTGTCACCGTCGCCGAGGGTGAGGAGCTCGAAGTAATCGACACTCCTGTCTTCCTGAGAACGATCCTCCCGTTCGCGGCCTACCATCCGGCGGGGCCTTTTGAGAAGAAGCAACGGGGACTCTTCTACGTGACGCCCATCGATGACAGCCTGTCGCCCGAGGAGCAGGAGAAGCAGCTCCGTGGCCACAGCGTTCACACCATTCCCATCATCGCGCTCCACGAGGCGTACCCGGGACATCACCTGCAGCTGGTCCGGGCCAATCTTGGCCGCCGCAAGGTCCGGAAGGTCCTCTGGAACACGGTCTTCATCGAGGGGTGGGCGCTCTACTGTGAAGAGATGATGAAGAACGCGGGCTTCTATTCCAGTGCCAAGACGCGCCTCGGGCAGCTGAAGGAAACGCTGTGGCGCGCCGCGCGCGTGGTCGTGGACGTCGGTCTGCAGCTCGGAGAGATGACCGTGGAGGACGCCATCGAGTTCATGGTGTCCGAGGTATCGCTCGAGCGGATCAACGCGACCGCGGAGGTCAAGCGCTACACGGGCAATCCGACGCAGCCATCGAGCTACCTCGTCGGCAAGCTCGCCATCCTGAGCATCCGAGAGCGGTACGAGGCCCGCGCCGGTAGCGCGTTCGACCTCAAGACGTTCCACGACGAACTGCTCGACATCGGGAGCATCCAGCCGGCACTCGTGGAGGCGTCGATGGGCTTCCGTGAACTCCAGGATGAACCCGCTCATCGCCAGGCCGCGGATGGACCCGCCGGCCGCCCTGGACACTGATGGCCCGCCTCACCGGAAGACGCCATGGTCAGAAGTGAGACCCTTCCGAACGGGACGACCCTCCTTGTGGAGGAGGTGCACGTCGCGCCGGTTGTGGCCCTGAACCTGTGGATCGGGACCGGTTCTGCCGACGAGTCCGCGGAACACGCCGGCGTCTCCCATTTCCTCGAACACATGTTGCTGAAGGGCCGAGAGGGCGACCCGCGGGGCTTCCTGACCACGACGGTCCAGGACGCCGGCGGCTATCTCAACGCGGCAACCGGATGCGATCACACCGCGTTCTACCAGGTGGTGCCCGCGCGCAACTGGCGTGAGGTTCTCGAGGCTCAGGCGGAGACACTGCGCTCGCCGGTCTTTGCCGAGGTGGAAGTCGACAGCGAGCGGTCGGTCATCGTCGAGGAAATGAAGATGTCCGAGCGCAACCCGTCTGCGTTTGCCTGGCGCCGCCTCATGGAGGCGGTCTTCCCGAACAGCGGATACGGACGCCGTATTGTCGGCACCGAGGAGACTCTGGCTGTCATCGACGGCCCCGCTCTGTCTGACTACTTCCGCGCGCGCTACGTCCCGGGGAACATGGTTCAGGTGGTCCTGGGAGATGTGGACGCGGGAGAGGTCGTTGCTCGAGCACGTGAGCTCGCGACCGAGACGGGCGGTGGTCGAGAGCACGCGGTCGTCGGTGGTGTTCGGGAGGGAAACCGCGGCAGTCGACCTGTGTGGACTCCTGCCTCTTCTGTTCTCGCCGGGCGCCTTCGCCAGCCCTATCTCGTGGTGGGCTTCGGGGCGCCCCCCGTGCGCGACCCGGACATACCCATTCTGGATGTGCTCTGCGGGCTGCTCGGGCTCGGAAGAAGCAGTCGCCTCCGCAAGTCACTGCAAACCTCCTCGGGCCTCGTGTCCGACGTCAGCGCGTCTGTCATTGCGCACAGGGACGTAGGTATCGTCGCCGTGCATGCGGTCGGGACGAGCGGGGCATCGCCCGCCAGGATCGTCGAGGAACTGTTCGGTGAGATTCGTCGGCTGCAGAGTACGCCTGTCGGCGTGGACGAGATGGTGAAGAGCGTGAGACGACTCGAGGCCGGATACCTGCTGGAGCACGAGACCGTCGAGACCATGGCAATGACGCTCGGCTTCTTCGAGACTATGGGAGACCACAAATACGCCGAGGAGTACGTCGATCGACTGGCCGCGGTGACACCTGACGACGTGATGCGAGCGGCCAACGACTACCTGGACGCCGAGGCCGCGGCGATGGTTGCCTACGTGCCCGAGGGAAGCAGCGCCGCCGAGGAAAGCCCGGAGGTTCTGGTCTCTGCTGCGCTGTCCGGCAGCAGCCGTGTCACGGAGCATCTGTTGGGAGAGACACCGGGAGCATGGGGCGGGAGCGCGAGATTCGCGAGGCCTCTCATCGTACGTGAGATCCCGGACGCCACGTGCTCACGGAGGACGCTCTCAAACGGCGCGTCCCTGGTCGTCAGAGAATCGCGGCATCTCCCGCTCGTCTCAGTGGCGCTGGGATTCCGGGGAGGATTCCGCGACGAGCCGGATTCTCTGCTCGGCGTGACCAGCCTGACCCTCAAACACATGCTCAGAGGAACTGCCTCACGGTCCGCGGACAGGCTGGCCGATGACATCGAGGGCTTAGGGAGCGGCATCTCTGTCTCTGTCGACCGCGACGGCTTCGGCGCAGGCGCCACCGTTCTGTCGAAGTATCTGAGGGAGGCGCTTGGAGTCCTCTGCGAGGCCGTGGTTCGCCCGGCACTCAGCGTCGACGACTTCGACGCCGTCCGTGCCGAGGCCCTCGCGGAGCTGGGAGAGGCCGAGGACCACCCTTTCCGCAGGACGATGCGGCGTATGGTGCCACTGCTCTTCCCGGGCCATCCCTACGGCCGTCCGATCGCAGGGACTGCAGAGACGCTGTCAGCTATGTCCCGCGAGAGTACCGGTGAGTGGCATTCGCAGCGATTCTCCGCGGGGAATCTCTTCGTGTGCGTGAGCGGGGATGTCGCAGCCGGCAGGGCCGCGGACGAACTCGAGCTGGCTCTGGCCGGGCTCTCCCGCTCGGCGGCGTCGGAAGGAGATGCGTGGGATCCACCACCTCCTCGAGGTCGGGTCGACGAGCCACTGGAGCGGAAGGGGCAGTCGTCGGTTGCGGTGGGCTTCCGGGGACCCCCGATCGGGACGCGGGATTCGGCGGCGCTGCACGTGGTGTCCAGCGCACTCACGATGATGGGAGGGAGGCTCTGGCGAGCGTTGCGCGAACGTCCGCCGTTCGCCTACAGCGTCAGCGCGATGCCTGTTCCGGGCCGTGAGGGAGGAGCGCTGGTCGGCTACGTGACGACACCGCCTGGTCAGGAGGAGGACGCGGTCAGCACGTTTGTCTCGGAGCTTTCAAGGCTGTCGCGGGATGGGCTCTCAGAGGATGAACTGGACAGAGGCCGGCGATACCTTGCCGGGATGCTCGAGATCTCCATGCAGCGAGGTGCGGTGAGAGCCGCGAGCTACAGCGTTGCGGAAGTGGCGGGAATGGGCTACGAGTACGTCGACAGGCTTCCGGGTATCGTGAGAGGGATCACTAACGACGACGTCGTGCGCGTTGCTGGGCAGTACCTGACCGCGGAGGACGGACCGGCCTCGGTCATCCTCCGCGGTTAGTGCAGTCTGTTCCTGCGGCACGACGGGCGGGAGGCAGGCGATCCGCACCGGGGGTGGAGTCTCACTCACTACTGCCTGAGGTCCTGTCCCGCGCCGGATTCCATCAGATTCTGAAGCTCCTCGGGTGCGTACCTGCCCCACAGGTCCAGCAGGCTGTTGAGCTCTCGGGTCCTGCCCAGCCTCCGATACATCGAGAGAAGCGGCGGGTAGAGCTCGCGTCTGTCCGGTTCCTGGCTAAGGGCGTGCTCGTAGGCGCGCACGGCTTCCTCGAAGTGCGCCAGAGCCTCCGCGTCCCTATTGCTTCTGGCCATTCTCTCGCCGATCATCAAGTGAACCCCACCGTATCTCACCCACGTCTCGATGCGCTCGGGCTGGGCCTCCAGTAGTTTCTCGGCCAACGGAAGCGCCTTCTCCGGCTGCATCAGGTGGACGGCGTAGATGGCGATGAGTCCGTTCAGGGCGGGCCCGTAGCGCGGAGCGAACTTCAGGGCCAGGCTGTAGAGACGGATCGCCTCGCCCGCGTTCACCGGAGGCGTCTGCATCGCCTTGAAGCCCAGGCGCGAGAACCCCGCGGCGTAGTTGGTCACCAGACGCGTTGTCGTCGGAGGTTTGTAGATCTCGTCCATGACCCTCCAGCCGTCGTTGACGTCAACGAGGCTGTCGTATCTGTAGTTCTCGAAGCAGTTCTCGTACGTCTTCTCGACGTTGATCATGTGGCGCCCCGTCTCCGGCTTGAGACGGAAGACCATTCCTTCCAGTTCGAGGTTGTCGTAGTAGCCCATGAAGTCGTCAACGGTGACGGCGAAGTAGATAGGTCTGCCCCAGTTGTTCTCCCGGATGATGTCGTGGAGCGTGATGTCCCTCAGCGTGATCAGCTTCAACTCACCGGTGTCGGCCTCACGCGTCCAATAGGGCGTCATTCGCTCGATCTCGTCGTAAGTGAAGCTCATCGGCACTTCCCGGTCCTTAACCTGTTCGATGTACCAGTTGATCTGTATCAGCGAGAGATTGACGATGTCTACGTCAGTGCGGATGCCCTCGACCTGCTGGAGGTACCAGAGCGGGAACGTGTCGTTGTCCCCATTCGTGATGATGATCGCATCCTCTTCGAGGAAGTTGATCATGTTCCATGCGTAGTAGTACGCGACCTTGTTCTCGCTCCTGTTCAGTGTGTAGTACTGCATGACGATGGGCATGACCGCGAGGAGCACCAAAGCCGCCACCATGACGTTGCGGTAGGCAATTCCCATCTTCCTTGCCCATCGGACGATCTCCCCGGAGCCTATCCCCATCCAGATAGCGAGGCCGACGTAAGCCGGCACCCAGAAATACTCGCGGCTCCTGACCTCGTGGTCGGAGATATTGAGGTAGAAGAGAAGCCCGACGGACGCCACAACGAAGCCGAGGAGCATCATGGCCGCCGTCCTTCTGTCGCGCTTAAGGTGCACAATGGCGCCCCAGATCGCGAGGAGGAACGGCGGAATCGAAGCGAACCACAGGGTAGGAGGGAACACCGGGAACTGGGTGCGGACGTACCCCCAGAGGATCTTGAACTGATTGGCGAACGGCGTCCTTCGTGGGAAGAACCTCATCGGTTCGTACTGCTTGCGCCTCATCACGTCGAGAACCTTCCCCCACGTGTCAGGGTCGGACTCGTTGATGGCGGGATTGAGGCGGGCTCTTATGAGGAGATAAGCGTGCACCGAGAGTGCGATGATTGCCAGGGCCACCGTTCCCAGAACCATCCTGGCGGGAATCTCGGGTCTGTCTATCACGCCCCTGCGAAGCAGGCGGACGAAGAAGAACACGGCTCCTGCCGACACCGCCGCGCCGCCGATGAACCACGCGCCCGCGCCGCCGCCGTGCGCCGACGACGTGGCGAAGAGCAGAACAACACCCACGACGGACAGCCCTATCAGCAACCACGAGGGCAGGACAGCCGGGTGCGTCTTCGGGGCCTTCGCGCGCTTTCCCTTGACCTTCTTCTGCTCGGGCCAGAGCGCCGGTGTCGCGTAGAAGACCGTCACGGCGACCCACATCAGCCAGAGACCCAGGGGCCCCCGGTACCAGTCTATGCCCTTCGAAAGAAGAACGAAGCCCATGAGCAGCGGCAGCCCGAGGAAGATGACCCCCAGGTAGTTTCTCTCGAAAAGGATCATGAAGAGCAGGATGCCGGGCGCCCACAGCAGGCTGCCCATATGGATCCCGATTCCCACGGACAGCAGGTACATGGTCAGATACAGGTACCGTCTGTCCCGGGGCTCCTCGCGGATCTCCGACCATCTCAGGATTAGCCAGAGCGACGCCGCCATCACGAGCATGTTGGTGGCATACACCTCAGCCTCGAGTGCGTTCTCCCAGAAGCTGAACGAGAACCCTGCGAAAAGGCAGGCCGTTATCCCGGCTACGTAGGTGGGAAGTCCGTCCTGAAAGCTCCTTACCGGGCCTTCCCATCGTCGGGCCATTTTCGCTATCGCGAGGTAGAAGAACACAAGCGCCAGCGCCGCGGAGACTACGGACTCGAAGTTGACTGCCTGAGCCGGATTGGCGAACGGGAGTATGGAGAACAGCCTTGAGATCAAGGTGTAGATCGGAGATCCGGGCGGATGGCCGACGCCGAGCGTGTAACCGACTGCGATGAACTCCCCGTTGTCCCAGAACGCCACAACGGGCGCTGTGGTTGCGAGGTACATGATCAGCGCGAACGCTCCGAGTGCCCATGCGATGATGCGATTCGTTCTCTCATGGTCGTACATCAGGTCTCCTCTAGCTTCCCGTTCCTTCAGCCGTTGCTGGTCTCAGAAGCTGCATGAGTCTTTCCTTCAACGCGCTTGGGGCGAGGCCCCTTGAGATCTGCCCGGCGAGGGCGAGGGATATTTCCCCGGTCTCCTCCGAGACGACGACCACGACGGCGTCAGTCTCCTCCGTCAGCCCGACGGCGGCTCGGTGGCGCGTGCCAAGAGTGTGGACGAAGTACGGGTTCTGTGAGAGGGGAAGCGTGCAGCGTGCCGCGACGATCTGGTTGCTGTTGATGATGGCAGCTCCGTCGTGTAGAGGCGTGAGCGGCGTGAAGATCGACTCCAGCAGCGTGGACACCACGGGGGCGTTCAGCTGGACGCCGGTCTGGTAGTAGTTGGTGAGCCTGGCGGAGCGCTCAATGACCATGAGTGCGCCGGTGTTCTTCTGCGACATGGTCTTCGATGCGGCCACGATGGCCTCTATCGCCTCGCGTTCCTCGAGCTTGACGAGGGGTCTCAGGAAGCGGCTCTGCCCGACCTGACCGAGCAGCCTTCTGAGGTCGTCCTGGAACAGGATCACGAAGATGACGGCCCAGATGCCCTTGAGTCCGGACATGAGCCAGTTCAGGGCGTCGAACTGGAGCCAGCGCGCGACGAACCCGATAACGACGATTACGAAGAGCGACGTCAGCATCTGCATCGCGCGTCTTCCTCGGAGCAGGAGGAGCAGGTGGTACACGATGAACGCGACGATCGCTACGTCGATAAGGTCGAAGACGATTCTCCAGCCTGACATCGCTTTCCTCTCTGAAGGACTACGCGGACGACGCGATACACGCTTCCACCATCCGCACGGCCCGGACTGTCGGCCTGACGTCGTGCACCCGTAGAATCTTCGCTCCCTGCGCCACGGCGTAGGCGGCCGTTGCGAGGGTCCCCTCGAGCCGCTCACCTACGGGCAGGTCGAGCACGTTGCCGATGAAGCTCTTCCTCGACGGCCCCACCAGGATGGGCTTTCCCAGAACGGCGAGTTCGGGCAGTCGCCTGAGTATCGCCAGGTTGTGCTGCGTAGTCTTCCCGAAACCTATTCCCGGGTCAACGGCAATCTGATCGTCGCCTAACCCTGCAGAGGCCGCCCGTTCGACGGCCGCTTTGAGGAAGAACGCCACTTCTCCCATCAGGTCTTCGTAGGAAGGGCTCTTCTGCATCGTTGCCGGAGCTCCCTGCATGTGCATGAGCACCGCCGCCGCGCCGGCGTCAGCCGTCACGCGGCCTATTCGGGGCTCCGCCGTGAAGGCCGTGATATCGTTCACGATCGAGGCGCCGGCCAGGAGCGCCTCCTCGGCGACACGAGCCCGGTAGGTGTCGATAGAAAGAGGGCCGTCCCACTCGTCGCGCAGGCGCTCGACCACGGGCACCACACGCTTGAGTTCCTCCTCCTCGGTAACGGGCTCTGACCCGGGCCTGCTGGACTGTCCGCCGATATCGATGATGTCGGCGCCCTCCTCGATCATGGCGAGAGCGCGCTCGGCGGCCGCGGTGGGGCGAAGGTAGTCGCCGCCGTCGGAGAACGAGTCGGGGGTGACGTTGAGTATGCCCATGAAGTGGACGCGTTCCGAGAGGTCGAGGGTGTACGGTCCCGCGCGCAGAACAGAAGCCCCAGGTCCATCAAGTGCGTCGAGCAGCTCGCCGATGCGCTCCCCGAGCTCCGGGAGTCCGAACGGCTGCCACGACAGTTTCCGTGTGAGGTCGCGCATCTGTCTGGGCGTACCGATGATGAGGACGTCGGTCGAGTCCACGGCGTGCGTGATCACGTCCTTCGCGACAGCGGCGTCGGCGCCGAGCGAGAGCATCTGCTGCTTGAGGACGTGCGCGGCAGGGACGGTGGCGTCGGTCACCTTGATCACGAGGGTGCGCGCCTTCCCCTCCATCGCATCGATGCCGCCCTGGCAGACGCCGATCTTCAGCATCTCCCGTGCGGCGTCCTCACGCGACGCGATGAGCAGAGCTCGTGGGGAAAGGATATCGGTCATGGGCTACTCTGTCGGAGGTTCGGCGTCTTCGGGCGGGGGGGACTGGTCAGACGCACCCGCGTCGTCTTCGTCCTTCCCGTCATCGGAAGAGGCCTTCTTGTCGCGGTCTTCAGGGGCGTCGCCCTCGCGCGTCGCGGCGACACCGAACAGCTCGTTGACGTCGTTTCCGGTGAGCGTCTCGCGCTCGAGAAGGGCTTCGGCCAGCAGGTTCAACTTGTCGAGGTTGGCTGACAGGAGTTTCTCGGCGCGACCACTCGCGGCGTCAACCAGTGCACGGATCTCCTTGTCGATCAGCAGGGCCGTGGCCTCGCTGTGGTCCTTGACCCTGCCCATCTCTCGACCAAGGAAGATCGGGCTCTCCTCCTTCCCAAAGGTGACAGGCCCGAGCACCTCGCTCATGCCCCACTCGCACACCATCCGGCGCGCGATCTCCGTTGCGTAGCTAAGGTCCTGTGCCGCGCCGGTATTGATATCAGCGAGGGCGAGCTTCTCTGCGGCCCGGCCGCCGAGGGCGCTGGTCAGCGTGTTCAGCCAGTACTGTCTGCTGTAGTTGTGTCTCTCGTCAACGGGAAGGAAGTGCGTTATCCCGAGAGCGTGGCCTCTCGGGATGATCGTGACCTTGTGTATGGGGTCCGTTCCCGGCGTGAGCCACGACACGAGCGCGTGGCCGGCCTCGTGGTAGGCGGTCGTCTTGATCTCGTCGTCGGAGAGGATGACGCTCTTCCTCTCCATGCCGAGCATTATCTTGTCCTTGGCTTCCTCGAAGTCGTCCATCTCCACGGCCTTGTGTCCGACCCGTGCGGCCCGGAGCGCCGCCTCGTTCACGAGGTTCGCCAGATCGGCGCCGGACAGGCCCGGCGTGCCTCTGGCGATGATGTGGAAATCGACCTTCTCGTCCAGGGTGACGTTCCGCGCGCTGACCTTGAGAATACCGACCCTACCCAGCAGCTCGGGACGGTCTACGACTATCTGACGGTCGAATCTGCCAGGACGAAGAAGCGCTGGATCGAGAACGTCCGGCCTGTTGGTTGCAGCGAGGAGGATCACTCCTTCGTTGGACTCGAATCCGTCCATCTCGACCAGGAGCTGGTTGAGGGTCTGCTCGCGCTCGTCGTGGCCGCCGCCGAGGCCGGCGCCCCTCACGCGTCCCACGGCGTCCATCTCGTCGATAAAGATGATGCACGGAGCGTTGGCCTTGCCCTGCTCGAAGAGGTCGCGAACCCGTGAAGCGCCGACCCCGACGAACATCTCGACGAAATCGGACCCGCTTATGGACAGGAAGGGGACCTCCGCCTCGCCGGCGACCGCCCGGGCGAGCAGTGTCTTGCCCGTGCCCGGAGGCCCGATCAGGAGTGCGCCCTTCGGGATCTTGCCACCCAGTCGCTGGAACTTCATGGGTTCCCGGAGGAACTCGACTATCTCCTGAAGCTCCTGTTTCGCTTCCGGAAGCCCCGCGACGTCGTCGAACGTCACCTTGGGACGGTCCTCGGTGAGGAGCCTGGCCCCGCTCTTCCCGAAGCTGAAGGCCTTGCCCGGGCCCGCGCCGCCTCGCATGGTCCTCATGATGAAGATCCAGAAGATCACGATCACGGCAAGCGGCAGTATCGAGAACACCACGCCGCCCCAGTTGGTCGACGGCGGAAGCCCGTTGACCACGGCATCGGGGTTGTGCTCCCGGATGACGCCGAAGAGCTCAGGGTCGTCGGACAGAAGCCAGGTCTCGAACTGGATGAAGTCGACGGAGCTGCCGTTCAGCACCAGGATTGCCGTCGTGGCGAGTTCACCCTCGACGTGGCGGTCGGCTATGTCGACTGCGGCGAGATTTCCCGCCTCGATCTCCTCGATGAATCGAGAGTAGGAGATCTCGACGCGGGTCTCCCTGCTCTGGAAATAGAGATTGAACCCCATGAAGATGATGAAGCTGACGATGATCCAGAGCATCAGCGGAAAGCGGGACCGCGGATTCGGGACGATCCTCTTCGAGAAGTCGCCGAGCTTGTCGCGCTTCTCGTCCTTGCCCTTCTTGTTCTGGCCCCAGCGGGGTCGCTGATCTTGCGAGTGAAATCTCATGAGTTCAGTTCCCGAGACGGCGGAGTCGGTGTCCGTGCGGGCTCGTGTGCCCGCTCCCGTTTCCGTCCTCTCTCCTAGGGTATCTCCTCATCGTCGAGCACTGCGATGTGGGGGAGGTTGCGGTACTTCTGTGCCAGATCGAGTCCATACCCGATGACGAACTTGTCGGGGACCACGAAACCCACGTAGTCGAGTTCGATGTCGACCTCTCTGCGCCCGCGCCTGTCCAGAAGCGTGCAGATCTTCACGCTCTTCGGGTGGCGGGTCTCGAGGTTCTGTATGATGTACTGAAGCGTGCATCCGGTGTCAATGATGTCCTCTATGATGAGAACGTGTCTGCCCTCGATGTTCTGCGACAGGTCCTCGAGGATCCTGACGACACCCGTGCTGTCGGTGCCGTCGCCGTAGCTGGACACCTCCATGAAGTCGATCTCAATGGGGATCTTCGTCGCCCTGATGAGGTCGGCGAGAAATATCACGCCGCCCTTCAGGATGTTGACGAAAACCGGCGGCTCGTCGGCGTAGTCAGCAGAGATGCGCGCCCCGAGCTCAGCGACCCTGTCCTGTATCTGCTTCTCAGAGAGCAGTATCTTCCCGATTTCCAGGGGCCCCCTCCGATGTGTGTGCCCTTAGAGCGAGAACCATCTTCGTATCATCTGTCACCGGAGCCCGGGCCGAGCGTCGGACGCCCACGGCCCACAGGATACCGGTCTCATCACATAAGAGCGGGACGGACGGTCTGAAACTGAAAGCGATCTTCGAGTTGATGAAGAGCTCCTTCAGACTCTGCGTTCCCTCCATCCCGAAGGGCCGGAACCTGTCTCCCACCTTCTTCGAGCGGATCTTGAGCGGAGGTGAGAGTTCGTTCCAGTCAAAGAACGCAAGGTCCTCGTGGTCCGCGGGCGTGCGGAACCCCAGTGCGGAACGGGGCAGGAGCTCGGCGGTGACCGTGAGCCCGGCGGCCGCGAACGGGGCCATCCCGGGCGCCTTGAGCACCTTCTCCTCGCCCACAGGAAGCCCGGCGCCGTGCGAGAACACGAGGCACCCGTGCTCGAGTCGAGCGCGGGCGCGGTCCGGAAGCTCTACCGATGCTCCGACATCGCCCTTTCTCAGCATGCTCAGGAGGTTCTCAACGTGGCGAGAGGCGAGAGGGGAAAGGTCAGGGCGGAGAGACTGGAAGACCCTCCGGAAAACGCTCCTCTGCAAAGCCTCATCGTAGCCAGCGATCTTGTCCAAATCAAGGACAAACTGCCCAACGCGCGCTGTTCTCAGGGCTTCCGGGACCGCCAGGTCCGTCAGCCTCTCGAAGTGAGCGGAGACGTCCGCCATTGTCGAGGCGAGATTCACGAGTGACCTCGAGATCTGCGGGTTGTACCGCGCAAGCCGGGGCAAGAGGTCGTTGCGGATCTCGTTCCTCAGGTACTTCGACTCAAGGTTGCTTTCGTCAATGCGGAAGGGAAGATCGTGCTCCGACAGGTAGTCCTCGATCTCCGAGCGCCAGCACGCGAGGATCGGACGGATGATGATTCCCTCACGTTTGGGTGGAATACCGGCGAGGCCATCGGGCCCGGCGCCCCGGAGCAGGCGCATCAGCACCGTTTCCGCCTGGTCGTCGGCGTTGTGTCCGGTCGCTATGCGCTGGCAGTATTCGAGCTTGGATGTCTTCACGAGGAACTGATAGCGAAGGATGCGCGCTGCATCCTGTGCCGACATGGCGTTCGACATCAGGAAGCGCGGCACGTTCTCCTCATGACAGAAGCAGGGGACATCGAACCGCTCGGCAAGCTCCGTCACGAATTCGGCGTCACGACGCGATTCCTGGCCACGGAACTGATGGTCGAGATGGGCGATCTTGACCTCGAATCCCATCTGCTCCCGGAGACTCAGCAGTATGTGCAGCATGCAGACGGA
>JAUWLR010000146.1 GCA_030613615.1 Candidatus Eiseniibacteriota bacterium | reverse complement strand
GCGGGCTCTGGTTTTCGTTCGTGGTGAGGCCGCACCTTCCGCCGGACCGGGCCAGTGGCCTTTCTGTGGTCGCGGCGGTGTCGGTGGCGCGGGCGGTCATCGGCTTCGCGGGCGTGGCCGCACGGATCAAGTGGCCCAATGCTGTCTTCGTCGGCGGGCGGAAGCTCGCCGGCGTGATGGTCGTGTCGGCCGGGGAGGGGGCGCTGGTCGTCGGTGTGGGTGTCAACGCCAACGTGTCCGAGGGGGAGCTGCCCGCGCCCGAGTGGTACGAGGCGACCTCGCTTCTGCGGGAGACGGGGGAGAGCTGCGACCGGGCGGCGCTCCTGGCGCGGGTGCTGACTGAGTTCGAGAGTCGCTACTTCGCCTACCGGGGTCCGGACCACGAGGAGCTGATGGAGGAATGGCGCGAGCTGTCGCTGGTCATCGGCGAGGCGGTCAAGGCGACGGTCGGTGAGGAGACCGTGCGTGGCACGGTCTTCGGCATTGAAGAGGACGGCGGTATCGTCCTCAGGCTGCCTGATGGCAGCCACCGGAAACTGCTTCCCACAGGCGATGTAACGCTGTCTGTGGAGAGATAGGGGTTTTGGCTTGACAGAGGGGCAGCCTTAAGCTATTTTGGCCAAGTGTATGCACCTGCAGTGTTTCAACTGAAGTGAGGGAACTTGGGTAGTAGGGGCAAAGATGGGAGACTTAAGCGGTTGCGGCCAAGTTGTCAGGCGTCACCTCCGGAGGCTGTGATGGTCGAGTCCAGCGGGGAAACGAGGTATCTCGCGGTCATTGGTGATGTCCGTCGCTCCAGGGTCGCCCCGCAGAGGGCGGAGCTTCAGAAACTGATGGAGCGCGGACTGGAGGAGATCAACCGGGAGTTCGCGGACGAACTCGCGGCAGGTTTCGTGATCACACTCGGGGACGAGTTCCAGGGTCTGCTCGCAGGGCCCGGGCAGGCGCTGAAGGTGCTGGTCGCGCTTGAGGAGGTACTGGGAGAGACCCCGGTGAGATACGGTCTGGGTTGGGGAACGATCTCGACGGAACTGCGGGAGCTGGCCTTGGGCATGGACGGGCCGTGCTTTCACAGGGCACGGGAGGCCGTAGGGGAGAGCAAGCGAGCGGACCGGTGGGTGACGGTGTCGGGTCTCGGAAGTGACGATGAGATTCTCAACGGTCTCTTGTGGCTGGTGGGAGCCGTCAGAGGGCGCTGGACGAGCGTGCAGAGAGAAACCGTCGAGCAAGTGAGAGTCGCGCAAACGCAGAGAGAAGCGGCGGCGGTGCGAGGAGTCCACGAGTCGAGCGTCAGCCAGGCACTCAAGGCTGCGCTTCATGAGCCGGTACTGGCGGCAGAGCGTTCCGTGGAGATCCTACTGGGGCGGTACAGCGATCTGAACCCCGACGGTGAAGCAGCCATGGAGGTGACGAAGTGATAGCGCAGCTGCTGTCAGAGATGGGGGGCGAACGCGCCGCTCTTCTGATTCTGCTGGTCGTCGGGCACGTTCTCGGGGACTTCCTTCTGCAGACCCGGTGGATGGCCAGGCGGAAGGAGCGGCACTGGGGAGTGCTGCTCCTGCATGCCGCATTGGTCTTCGTCGCGCACGCCGCGGTTCTCTGGCCGTTCCTGAGCTGGCGACTGGTTGCCGGGCTGCTGGGCCTGTCCATTCTGCATCTGGTCCTGGACGCCGCGCGTGCACGTGTGTGTGGTCGTTGGGGTGCGTCACTGGGAGCGTTCTTCGTCGATCAGACTCTGCATCTGGGTGCGGTGTTCGTGCTCTGGCGGCTGGTCATCAACTGGACAGGTGGGGTGTCGTCGGAATGGTCTCCGACAGTCATCTGGCTGACGTGGTATGCTCGATGGTCAGCGGTTGCAGCGGCCTACGTCTTCAACGGGCCGGGCGGCACGCGGATTGTCAGGGGTGTCCTCGAACGGTTTCCCGGGGCCGTGCCGGCTGAGGCAGATGGAGGGGAGAACGAGTACGAGATGGGCCGCACGATCGGCAGCCTGGAGCGCTACCTGGCGCTGACTCTCGTGCTCTTCAACCAATGGGCCGCTCTCGGTCTCATCATGGCCGTCAAGGCGATCGCCAGGTTCCCGGAGTTCACGCGCCAGCGGCACAAGGACTTCGCCGAGTACTACCTGATTGGGACTCTAACAAGCGTGCTGGTCGCGCTGGCATCAGGCATCATCGTGGGGATGACGATGCTGTGGGTGCGCTGATGCTCGTGGCCTGGGGGCGCGCGATAGGATGGGAATGAGATGCTCCTGGCGATAGACATAGGCAACACGCACACCGTGGTCGGCCTCTTCGAGGGAGACGAGCTGCGGCACAGGTGGCGCATGGCAAGCGACGCCAGGCGCACTTCTGACGAGTTCGGTATCCTGATCAGGGAACTCTGCGGCCAGTCAGGAGTCGAGTTCAGCGACATTCGCGGTGTGGTCGTGTGTTCGGTAGTGCCGGCGCTGACGTCCGCGCTGGCGGACATGGCTGACCGTCTGCTCGGTGTGACGCCCGTGGTCGTGGGCCCGGAGCTCGGCCTCGGGATAACCATCGACTACTTCGACCCCAAGGAGGTTGGTCCTGACAGACTGGCCAACGCGGTGGCGGTACACGAGACGATAGAGGGCCCCGTCATAGTCGTGGACTTCGGCACGGCCACGACCTTCGATGCGGTGACCGCCGACGGACACTACCTCGGCGGTGCGATCGCGCCCGGGGTCGTCACATCGGCAGAGAACCTGTTCCGCCGTGGCGCGCTGCTCCCGAGGGTGGCCGTGGACGCGCCGCCCAACGTGATGGGCAGGACAACCGAGGAGGCGATGAGATCCGGGATCGTGTTCGGCGCTGTCGGGCAGGTGGACGAGATCGTGCGCCGCATTATCGAGGAGTGGGGTGAGAGCCCGAGGGTCATCGCGACCGGGGGGCTGGCTGGTACGATCGCGGCGTTCTCGAAGACGATCGACTCGGTTGAGCCCGACCTGACGCTCACTGGTCTCGTCGCGATCCACAGGAGAGTCGCGGGAGCGTAGCGGTACGAAATGTCAAGAATCGGGCCGTCTGTGCATGGCAGAAAGAGCTTGCGCAGCGGCCCGATTTCGCATAGATTAGCAGTCTGTCAATCTGAGTGCTAGAGGTGCCATTACGGGTGCTTCCCCTGAAGGAGGATGAGATGGCGAAGAAGAAGCTCAACATCAAGCCTCTGTCCAACCGCGTTCTGGTCAAGAGGCTCGAGGAGGAGATGCAGAAGACGGCGGGCGGCATCATCGTTCCCGACTCGGCGAAGGAGAAGCCGCAGCGGGGCAAGGTCGTGGCCGTGGGTCCCGGCAGGCTCACCGACGAGGGCGAGAGGCTCAAGGTCGAGGTCAAGGTCGGGGACGAGATCCTTTTCGGGAAGTGGTCGGGCAGCGAGATCACTGTCGACAGCGAAGAGTATCTCTTCATGAAGGACGACGACATTCTCGCGATTCTCTAGTCGCGAGCGGTGAGGACAGACGAAGGCCAGACGACACACGAGGAGCAGCAGCATGGCGAAGCAGGTGGAGTTCGACTCCGCGGCGAGGGCGCATCTGAAGAAGGGCGTGGACCAGATGGCGAACGCCGTCAAGGTCACGCTCGGTCCCCGGGGCCGCAACGTCGTTCTCGATAAAAAGTATGGGTCGCCGGTCATCACCAATGACGGCGTCACTATAGCGAGGGAGATCGAGCTCGAGGAGCCCTACGAGAACATGGGCGCTCAGATGCTCAAGGAAGTCGCGACGAAGACCGCCGACGTGGCCGGTGACGGTACGACAACCGCTATCGTGCTCGCGCAGTCGATGGTGGCTCAGGGACTCCGCAACGTGACCGCCGGGGCCAACCCCCTTCATCTGAAGAGGGGTATCGAGAGGGCCGTCGACGTCGCCATCGCGGAGCTGAAGAAGCTCAGCCGGGACGTCAAGGGTCGTGAGGAGATCGCGCAGGTCGCAACGGTCTCAGCGAACGACGACACGGAGATCGGCGAGCTCCTCGCGGACGCGATGGAGAAGGTCGGCAGGGATGGCGTCATAACGATCGAAGAGGCGAAGAGCATCGAGACCTCTCTGGAGGTGGTTGAGGGCATGCAGTTCGACCGCGGCTATCTCTCGCCCTACTTCGTGACCGATGCCGAGAGGATGGAGACCGTTCTGGAGAACGCCTACGTCCTGCTTCACGACAAGAAGATCTCCGCGATGCGTGACCTGGTTCCGATTCTCGAGAAGATCGCACAGATGGGTCGTCCGTTCCTCATTGTTGCCGAGGACATCGACGGCGAGGCCCTGGCGACGCTCGTGGTCAATAAGCTCCGCGGGACCATCCAGGGCGCGGCTGTCAAGGCGCCCGGCTTCGGCGACCGCCGGAAGGAGATGCTGGAGGACATGGCGGTCCTGACGGGCGGGCAGGTCATCTCTGAGGAGAGGGGCCTCAAGCTCGAGGCCGCGACGCGCGACGACCTGGGTCAAGTCAAGCGAATCGTCATGGACAAGGACACAACGACGATCGTCGAGGGTGGGGGGAAGAAGTCGGACATCAAGGGCAGGATCGAGCAGATCGGGGCGGAGATCGAGCGCTCCACATCTGACTACGACAAGGAGAAGCTCCAGGAGCGGCGCGCCCGCCTCGCGGGCGGTGTTGCCGTGATCAATGTCGGCGCCGCGACCGAGATCTCGATGAAGGAGAAGAAGGCCCGCGTCGAGGACGCGCTTCATGCCACCAGAGCCGCCGTCGAGGAGGGAGTCGTCGTCGGTGGTGGTGTAGCGCTGCTTCGCATCTCAGGGGTTCTCAAGGGGCTCAAGGAGGGCGACGCGGACGTGAAGACCGGCATCGATATCGTCGCGAAGTCGCTCGAGGCCCCGATTCGCCAGATCGCGCAGAACGCGGGCGCCGAGGGGGCTATCGTCGTCGAGGAGGTCAGGGGACAGAAGAACCCGTCCTACGGCTACAACGCGGCGACGCACGAGTACACCGACCTCATCGAGGCGGGTATCGTCGATCCGACCAAGGTCGTGCGGACTGCTCTGCAGAACGCGTCCAGCGTAGCGAGCCTGCTCCTGACGACCGAGGCGATTCTGACCGACATTCCCGAAGAGGACAAGCCTCCGGCCATGCCGGGTGGCGGGATGTACTAGCGGAATACCACACCGGAACCGTGGGCTCTGGCTTGCGGCCGCCGGCGTGAGAGTGCTGCGACGAAAGAAGAAGCGGGCTGCCTTCAGTGAGGTAGCCCGCTTCGTTGTGTGGCACTCTCTACCTGCGCTCAATGCTCACCGAGAGAGGTGCCTGACTGCATCCCTCACCTGAACAGGGCCTTGATCATTCCCCAGCTGCCCTGCTCCGTTGGGTTCGAGTCGCACTCGCAGTAGGGGAGGACACCTTCGAGGTCTCCCAGCTCGACATTCTGTCCGAACTTGATGGCGAGATGATCCACGAAAACGGCGTAGTCGCTCGGGGGGAAGAGCGAGTAGTAGCAGACGTGCATCCAGCCGACCGTGCCTGGTTCGCAGTCTCCCTCTTCAGGTTCGAACTTCATGGTCGGGCCCGCGACGGGGAAGTGAGGGTCTCCTTCGCAGTCGAACTCACTGTAGTACACGACCTCGCAGCCTTCCTCTCCAATGCCGACGCCGGCCGGGATGCGGTGCTCGAAGTAGCCCTCGTCACAGGCGCCCACCCACTCCCCGAGCGCGAGGTAGATGGTGGAGTGAGTGAGCCCGTAGCCGCGGTAATCGGTCGTGTCCCATTGGATGTGGTAGCAGTACTCCCAGTAGCCCGCGAAATTGGGGTCCGGTGCCGGGAAACACAGACCAGTTCCCCAGACA
>JAUWLR010000153.1 GCA_030613615.1 Candidatus Eiseniibacteriota bacterium | reverse complement strand
GCGCGGGGGGGGGGGGGTGGTGGGTTGGGGGGGCCCGGTACGAAGTCCAACAGAGGAGTTCGGGGCGGGTGGTGGAGGTGGTGAGGGTGGGGTTCCGGGCGGGGGGTGGCGCTCTGGTGCCCTTGGGTCGGTTCGGTTGATGAAGCGGATTCGCCGTTGACGACCTGCCTGCCGATTGTTACAATTCCTCGGCAGTTATCAAAGGAGACCGAGAAATCGTAACATCCAAGAGTCCAGCCAAGCGAGCGCTCGCCGTACTCAAGAAGACAGGGATTGCCCGCTCCCGTGATCTTGAGCGCGCAGGAGTCTCCCGAACCCAGATCCGGCGTCTGCGGGAGCAGGGGGTGATTGAACGCGTCGGGCGTGGCCTCTATACGAGGCCCGGTGCCCCGCTCACCGAGCGCCACGATCTGGCGCAGGCGGCTCGCCTTGTGCCGGGGGGAGTCGTCTGTCTGCTCTCCGCTCTGCGGTTCCACGGCCTGACGACGCAGAATCCCTTTGAGGTGTGGATGGCCATAGACCGCAAGGCATGGCGTCCGCGCGCGGAGCACCCGCCGGTGCGCCTCGTCTACCTGTCGGCTGCCGCTCTGCGCGAGGGGATTGAGGAACACGATGTCGAAGGCGTCCGCGTGCGCGTGTTCAGTGCCGCCAAGACTGTCGCGGACTGCTTCAAGTTCCGCAACCGGATCGGCACCGACGTGGCCGTGGAAGCTCTGCGCGACTACAGGCGTCTGCACCCCAAGGATCTCGAGTCGGTGTGGCGCTTCGCGGAAGTGGACCGCGTGACCCACGTGATCCGTCCGTATCTCGAGGCCATCGGATGAGCCCGCGAAGGGAAGTGACGAACGTCGCTGCGTCCGTGCGGACTCGCCTGCTGAATCTGGCTCGCCGGCAGAGCGTCGAGTTCCAGCTCGTGCTCTCTCGGTTCGCCACCGAGCGGTTCCTGTATCGGCTCGGCGCCTCCAGCCACGCGGAGCGTTTCGTGTTGAAGGGCGCGACGCTCTTCAGGCTCTGGTCGGACGAGCAGCCGAGGGCGACTTGGGATCTTGACCTTCTCGGGCGGGGGCCCAGCACGGTCGCGGACGTGATGGCTGTTGTGCGCGACCTGTGCGGGATTCGCGCGGATGATGGCATCGAGTTCGACCCTGATTCCATCACTGGTGAGGAGATCCGTCTGCCTGACGAGTACTCCGGGGTGCGGGTGAAGCTGGAGGCGCGGCTTGCTGAGGCGCGCATTCCCGTCCAGGTGGATGTGGGCTTCGGCGATGCTGTTGTTCCACCGCCGAAGCGGGAAGTCTACCCGACGCTCCTCGATCATGACCCGCCGCACATTCTGGTCTACTCTCGTGACGCTGTTGTGGCCGAGAAGCTGGAGGCCGCCGTGTCACTTGGAGTGACCAACAGCCGCATGAAGGACTTCTATGACCTGCACCGGCTCGCATCGTCTGCGGCGTTCGACGGCTCGACGCTCGTGGAGGCGATTCGAGCGACGTTCCGTCGCCGTAAGACGCTGTTTCCCGATGGCGAGCCACTGGTTCTGTCCCCGGGATTCCTGGCTGCGCCCGAGCGGGAAGTGCAGTGGCGCGCGTTCCTTCGGAGAGGACGGCTCGAGGCCCCACCGGACGCCGGCGAGCTAGCCAAGGACCTCCGTAGGTTCCTCCTGCCGGTGCTGGCGGCCGCGGCGCGGGGAGGCGAGTTCGAAGCGACTTGGCGTCCCGGAGGTCCATGGGTCACGAGGGGTGGTGCGGAGAACGCTCTCGAGCGACCCGAATAGCGGAGTTGCGCCTGCTCTGCAGCCGGTAACCCGCCCGTCACCGGCTCCGCCAAGAGAAACGGGCCTTCGTGAAGGGTCCGACGATTGACAGCCTATCTTGGAGCGGGGAGATCCGCCTGAAGAAACTCCCAGTGCCGGAAACGCCAAGCACTGGGAGTTCTTTCGAGTTGGTAGCGGGGGCCCGGTTCGCACCCGATTCGGAGCAGGTGCCTGTCGTTACGGCGCACTGGTGCTACCAAGGAGTCAAGCACGCAGAGCGCGAGATGGTGAGGAGAGGATCAGGACCCTAGTTGACCGGTCGCCGCGTCCGAAGGAGCTGTCACAAGCGTCACAAGCGTCGAACCGCCCTAGGCCAAGATGAGATGAACCTCGGCGGGTGACTCTCCTCCCGGGCTGCGGTCTCGGTTCGCGTCACTTGGCTCGTCGTTATGAGCCAGCACAAAGGGGAGGAGCGGTTCACGTCGGTGCGCGTGCCGCTGGTCGCCATAGAAGACCAGAGTCACAGGGAGCTCAGCGGCACAACACGCATAGCCTGGGCTCGGGGAGGATTCCTAGACTTCGTGAGAGCCGATTCCAGGAGATCGTTCTCGGCAGGATGGGAGTTCTCGCTTAGACTCCTGACGTCAATCGGGCTCCAAAGCCGGAATTCGGGCGATCTCGAAATGAGCGCGATATTCTCCTTGATATGCCTTCAGAGGGCTGGTACACTAACCGCGCTGGAAAATTAGACCGGCCTGCTGTTCTCCCTGCATACAGCAGCAATTGGTGGCCTCAGTCAAGCACCGAACTGGCGAATCGCCCCGAGACAGGGGGCTGGCTGTGTTCGAGCTGTTGCTGGAGGTGATCGACATGCGTGTTCCATTTGTAGTGGGCGTTCTTGGCCTTCTGCTCGCGATGTCGGCTCCTGCGGAAGCCACATACAGCGCCTCCTCGGCCGCGGGTTCCATGACCTGGGAGCAGATCGGACCGGATCTCGAAGTGAATGCCGTTGCTGTGGCTCCGTCAACAGGGGACACGCTGCTGGCATGCGCCTTCCAGGCATGGCTTCGCCAGGTGTACAGGACGTCCGACGGAGGTGCGTCTTGGGACCCAGTCGACGGGCTGGTGGGTATTCGGGATGTCGTGGTTGATCCGGGCCATCCTCTCTTCGTGTATGCCGTGGGTGGACGGGTCTTCAGGTCGCAGGATGGCGGGGTCACTTGGGGTCCAGTGACTACCGACATCGGTGCAAGTGCGCTCTCGCTCGATCCGTCGAACGGCCGGCGCCTCTACGTTGGGGCGGCTTGCGGCAGGATACTCCGAAGCGGAGACTGGGGGAGCACTTGGGCTGGCATCGGGGTGAATCCCCCTCTGGGGTGGGACGAGGAAATCTCGGATATCGTGGTTGATCCGAGCGCCAGTAGCACGATATACGTGTCGCCCTTCGAGTACGAGTCAGGCGGGACCGGAGTCTACAAGACGGAGGACTCCGGAGCGGCCTGGCAGTCGCTGGGCTGGCCAGGAGAGGCAGGCACACCACCAGGCCCCATCAGGTTCGTTTCTCGTCTGCACGCCTCTGCTGACCACCCTGGACGGCTGATTGCTGGATCCGGCAGCTACAACTTCGGCGTGACCGACGCAATCTACGAGACGGACAGCGGAGGGGCGGACTGGAACTCGCTGACTGTCTCAGGCATCCCCGACATCTCGCCGCTGAGGACACTGGCACTCGAGCCACTGTCTCTCAGAAACGACACCGTCTTCCTTGGAATGGACCACTATGGCGGGCCCGATGAGATCTTCTACAGCATCGACTCCGGCCGAGGATGGCGTGTGCTCGTTGAGGAAATTCTGGACGACAGCGAACACGGCTTCGACATCGCCACCGACGGCTCCATGCGCGTCTACTACACGACCGGTTCTGGAATCGTCAGATCGAGTGCTCCGGGCGAGCCGTCCATCGTCTACGTTCGCCATGTGATCGACGACTCCGTCGGAGGGAATGGTGACGGACACGTTGACCCGGGGGAGACGGTCTCGATCGATGTCGAGCTGCGCAACCTGTTCGGTGCCTCCTCCGGCGTCTCAGCCACACTCTCGACGCCCGACGTCTTCGTCTCTGTGACTCAGTCGCATTCAGGCTACCCCGACCTTGTGTGGGGTGGCTCTGGGACGTCGCTCACCTCCTATCAGTTCGAGATCGATCCGGCGCGCCCTCCCGGTCCTCTGGAGTTTGCCCTGGAGATCGCGGCAGGTCGCTTCTCCGCGACTGAGACCTTCTTCGTTGATCCAAGGATTCTCGTTGTGGACGACGATGACTTTGGCAGCTACGAGAGCAACTACACAGCAGCACTGCAGGACAACCACCTCGCGTACCGCCGCTGGGCGGTCGTTCCGGACGGTGCTGTGACGGGGGAACTTGTTGCCGATTATGACGCTGTCGTGTGGTTCACTTCTGCGATGAAACCGGGTGTGAGGGGAACGACACTGAGCATGGACGAGGAGCTGCTGCTGGCGCAGTATCTCGACGACGGCGGTCGCCTGCTCCTATCTTCCCAGGACTATCTCGCGGAGACCTCCGGTGGACCAGCCTCGGAGTTCGCAACGGACTATTTCCACATCGAGGGTTACTTCGAGGATTCGTCCAAGCCCGGAGTGGCCGGTGTGCCCGGTGACCCGATAGGAGATGGCATTCTCATCGCTGCGTTGGATTACCCCTTCGACAACCTCTCCGACACGGTCTTCCCGGACAGCCTTGCCGCCCGGATCCTGAATGTCGAACCGGGCGTGGGCGCTGCGGCGATTCGCTTCCCGTCAGTGCCCGATGCGGCGCCGTTCCGGACCGTGTTCCTTGCTTTCCCATTTGAGGCAATCCCAGACAGCGGCGAGCCTCCGAATGATAGGGCTACCTTGATGCTGCGTGCCATCGACTGGCTTGTGCCTGAGGGTGGCCTCGTGCCCACGGGTGCGCCGGATGGTCACGAATCCGCGGGAGGGCGCGCTGAGATTGCAGTGCACTGCTCTCCGAACCCAGCTAAGGGACCGGTTCGGTTGACAATCGACTGTGCTGGTGCCAGAGGAGAAGCCTGCGTGTCTGTCTACGACATCGCTGGACGGCTCGTCTGGAGTTCCAACGCCAGCAGTGGGAACAGTGGAGCGTCACCCTCAGTCGTCTGGAGCGGCCGCGACGAGCGTGGCAATCGTGTCTCGTCAGGCGTCTACCTCGTGCGAGTGTCTGTGGGCGAGCGTCGCGCTCACACGAAGGTGGTTCAGCTGAGATGAGGGGCACTGCGCTGGAGTGAGTCCTCTGCCCCGGACGGATCTGTGGGAGGTGTGGGCTCGGGAGTGGACAGGCAACGACGACGAGACTGGAAGGCCCCGGTGTTACCCCCCCGGCCGTCCCGGCTCTGGTAGCGGGGGCCCGATTAGTGGGCGCTTCAGCCCCCCCCCCGC
>JAUWLR010000154.1 GCA_030613615.1 Candidatus Eiseniibacteriota bacterium | reverse complement strand
CCTCGGGGTCCGGCAGGAACGCGCCGATGGTCATGAGCCCGAGGATCCTCAAGCCCCTGAGGTCGGCCATCTCCTCGATGGCCTCTACCGTCTCATCGGGCCTGAGCCCGAACTTCGTCTCCTCGCCGGAAGTGTTCACCTCGACGAGCACGTCGATGTCAGCGCCTGTCGACTCGCACGCGGTGGAGATCTCACGAGCCAGCCGAACGCTGTCCACCGACTGGATCATATCGAAGAGCGGAAGCGCCTTCCTGACCTTGTTGGTCTGAAGGTGCCCCACCAGGTGCTTCTCGACGGGTGGAAGCTCTCCTTTGAACTTCCGCTCAGCCTCCTGAACCCGGTTCTCCCCGATGCAGGTGGCCCCCGCTTCGATGGCCTCGACGATGCGAGCAGGCTCGACCGTCTTCGTGACGGTCACCAGCTTGACGTCACCGGGGTCTCTGAGCGCCCGGGACGCTGCGGCTTCGATGCGGCCGAGAACCTCCCTGACGTTGTCGGCGATGGCCATTGTGCTGTCTCCGGCGCGAGTTCAGTAGAACCATGTATTATAGCCTCACGTCTGAGGGTCGGCAACGCAAAACGGCTGCCGCGGCACTCCCCGGACCACACCGGCCGGCCACAGACAGGCCGAGAACACCCGCTGCGCGGGCTTTTGCACTTGCCCGGCGTCAGCGGGGATGCTAGCCTCTTGGGACTGACGGCTCATGTGTGATGATGTTCAGATACGCACCTCCGTGCCGTCTGTGGGGTCCAACGGGGCAGTTGGGCCGGACACGGGAACACCTCGGACACGATTGGGACCTGGAGGAGAACCGAATGAGCAAGACAGTTGCAAGCGACTTCAAACCACGGGTTCTGATCTTCTGCTGCAACTGGTGCGCGTACGCCGGCGCCGATCTGGCAGGCGTTTCCAGGCTCAAGATAACTCCGCATTTCCGGGTTATCAGAACCATGTGCTCGGGCCGCGTCGATCCGGAGCTGATTCTCGAGGCCTTCGCCGAGGGCGCGGACGGGATCATGGTGGCGGGATGCCACCCCGGCGACTGCCACTATATGGAAGGTAACTACAAGGCCATGCGGCGCATGGCCTTCCTGAAGAAGCTGGTCGCCGACCTCGGTCTCGAACCCGACAGGCTGGCGCTGGAATGGGTGTCAGCCGGCGAGGGAGGCAGGTTCCGCGAGGTCATCAACGGGTTCGTCGAGAAGATCATCGAGCTTGGACCCAGCCCGATCGGGAAGAGGGCCGAGGCGCGGGCCGGCAAGGCGGAGTCCGCCGCGGCGAATCAGTAGGCGCCGAGCCGGCGGCCGCGAGCCGGCGGCGAATCAGTAGGCGGCGCGTCGGCGGCCGTGACCCGGCGCCGAACCAACAGGTCGCCGACCGAAGCACAATACGAACGGCGGCAGCGTGAGCTGCCGCCGTCTCACGTGCTGCCCGCGGCTCCGGGCGGACCGCTGCACGTGCGGGAGTCAAACCGCCGATATCACTCTGATCACCGTCGAAGAGTACCTCTTCCCCTCTATAGAGAAGGGCACCCCGTGCTGGCGCACGGCGCGCCCCGAACAACCGATCTGACGCCGACCTTTCTATATCACTTGAGGACTACGAACCTGTGCAGTGCAGTGTCGTCGCCGGCCACCAGCCGCGCGAAGTACATGCCGTTCGCAAGCTCACGGCCGTCCGCGTCGCGACCGTCCCAGTCGAGCACGTGGGTGCCGGCGGGCCTTCGACCTTCATCGAACGAGCGCACCAGCCGTCCGGACGGATTGTACACTCGAAGCATCACACGCGCGGTCTCGGGAAGACGATAGGTGATCGTGGAGGGAGCGGAAAGGGGGTTCGGGCAGGATAGCCCGATGGATGTGGGCGCGTCGCTCGGCATCTCCTGCGCGCCGGTGGGAACGTCGTCCGCTCCGAAGAACTCGATGTCGTCGATGTACCAACCCTCGTCCGCGTACGCCCCGTCCGAGCCGAACCGGAAGCGGAACCGGGCGGTTCCCGAGCAGCCCACCACTTCGAAAAGCGCCTCTTCCCAGTCGATGTCCCCGGAGTAGACCTCCGTGTCGGCCGGCCACGGACCCTGCACGGAGCCATCAAGAGTTCTGTGCGTGTATCCGCCGACAGGGTGGATCTGCATCCACGGCCCTCCATTGACAGACAGCTCCACCATCCCACCATCGTAGCAACGGCCCGGGGTGCCCCCGCTGACCTCCGCGTCCATCCAGTGGCGGAAACGCAGGAACGAGTGCGCGCGCAGGGCCACGGGCTCCGACTCGAGTGCGGCATCGAGGAGGTTCGCGTAGTCCCCGGCTCCGCTCGCCCCGCACTTCCAGCTCGATGTCCCGTTCGCAGTGAAGTTCCGCTGCGTCGACAGGTGCCACTCGTCCAGGAAACCACCCGTCACCGCATAGCTCGTCCAGTTCCCCTGTCCGGACTCCATTTCATCCCAGAAACCCCCGACCGCAATGAGGAACTCGAGCATCCCGGATTGCCCCCAGTCGGCGTTGACGCTGACCTCAGAGAACAGGACATCGGGGTCACCCGCTCCCGCGCCGACCTCCACGGCGAACGGGGGACTCGGCGACGCCGTACCGCCCGCGGGAAGCACTGCCAGAGCCGCATCGCCCGACAAGACAGAGGCCTCGGGATGGGCGAGCGACAGGGACAGCTCCAAACCCGTCGCGTCCTCCGACCCGGTGTTCGCGAGAACCGGCGTCAGATCGAAGCTCTCGCCCGGATCGACGTGACCGTCCCCATTCCCGCCCAACGTGTCATCTATGACGTAGCCATGGGGCTCGAAGATCGGCGCCTCGACATCGAGCTGAACGTCGAAGTCCCAGGTGCCCCTCTCGATCGACTCGACGTGCAACGTGAAGAGAGCGCTGTGACCATCGGGGCACGATGGGTCGATGGCGATGTCGAAGTCGTCCGCGCAGGCGATCTCCTCTCCCGCGCCGATGTCTCCGTACACCTCGGTATCGTCCGTGATCGAACAGTACTGGTCGGTCGTCGCCAGCGTGGCCGTCACCGAGCTCGCGGTAGAGTTCCCGACGTTGAGCAGCGAGACCACGAGCTCGACCTGCTCTCCCGCGTCGCACCCCCCATCCGCGTTGCCCGCACTATCGCCCGTGAGGTCATCGTCCACGGTCTGCCCCGATACAACAAGCTCCGGCCACTCCGGCAACATGCTCATGATCATCGGCGGGGCCGTGGCTTTGAACACACCGATGCTCTTGGGCGGAAGGACGGACCAGCCCGTCGTGTCCGAACCGACTGGCTCGGACGAGACGACCCACCCAGTCGGGATCGCGCGATATCGCACGCGGTACTTCTCCTCATCGTCCAAGTCGAAGCGAACGACCAAGATGGAATCCCCAGTGGTTGCGACACAGTTGGCGGCGGTCTCTATGGCCCCGGCTCCGTAGGCGGCGTGCACGGCCTCCACGATCGCGTCCCTGAGCGACGTTCCTTCACGCCCGCTCGTTCGAGGCGGCCCCTCCTCTCTGATCTTGAGGACGTACATGAAGAGGAGCTCGCTGTCGAGGTACGGGCTCTCGTAGTCGGGCGGATGCACACCGAGGTAGTCAGGGCTGTCCTCTTCGAGAAGCGAAACGAGGCCGGACTCGAAGAGACCACCGTTGTGCGCGAATGTCACGCCCTCTCGACGGAACGAGTGAGGGTCCGGGATCCCGATGCGCGCTCCGGGGGAAGCATCGCGGATGTGCGCGATCCCGCAGAGCGCCCCCATGGAGACCATCTCCGCCACGGCGTCCCGGTAGCGCCCGTCGGTCGCGTGGTCGGCCCTGGGCCACCCGCGAAGGATCTGGGACCGGGCGAGCCCCGCGGCCGCGAGCGCAGGGGAATGATAGGCGACGCTCCACCCGTCAGGGTTGTCGCCGGCGAGGCTCATGAGGGAGTACTCCCCACCGACAAGGTGATCGTGGACGAGACTGTCCTGGGGAGCGGTCGCGATGATGCCCCAGAAGCGGCAGGCGTGTTCGTTCCCTTGAACGTCGCCCCCGCGCTCACCTATGCCGCCATCGCGGAGGGCCGGCTCCGGCCCCGAGATTGTCACAGCGAGCGTGAGGACGAGCAGGAGGACAGCAGCTGTGCGCTTGCAGACGGTCACTTCCCGGCTCCTGTTGGCGCGGCCGAATTCTACACGTTTACTTTGATACACGAAGGATATCAGAGGATTGAACACTAGTCAAGCAGGACGCCCTAGGCGCTGCTGGATGGCGAGCTGTCGAACCCCCACTAGTATGGGTGCCAGGGGAAACCAGGCGACTGGCGTTCCCCTGGACTTGTAGCTGCGCCGCGCGGCCTGCCTCATGCCGGTCCCACCCGTGTAGTGGCCGTAGCCCACGAGCCCGCCGGACAGGCTGGTCGGCATCGCTCCCGCGGGAGCGGCTCCCGCGGGAGCGTTCCCGTCCTCGCGCTCGTGGTGAGCTTCGTCTGGTCCTCGGGGTCCTTCGAGACGTCAGCGGCCACGTGTCCGAAGCCGACCAGCTCAGCGGTGTCCTTATTGTCGGCGCTGAACCAACAGGCGGCTGACCGAACGGAGCCGACGGCAAACCGGCGGGCGTCCTTATTGTCGGCGCCGAACTAACAGGTCGCCGACCGAAGGACAATACGAACGGCGGCAGCGTGAGCTGCCGCCGTTTTGGGCGTCAGGCAATGGGCCTGCCTCGCTATCTGAACATCGACTTGATCTCGCCCCAGCTCGCGGGCCTCACAACGGAGGTCTCGCATCCGACTCCGAGCGCTCCGATGAGTCCGCACTGGGGGTTGTTCCCGGGGGCGCATGGGGACGCGGCATCGATAGAGAAGTCGCCGTCCAGGACGCCGCAGAACAGCGGGTCCTCACAGAGGTTTCCGTCGATCCCCTCGAAACCCACGATGCAGCCGACCCAGTCGCCGCCCCCGTTCCCGTAGAGGTCGCAGCACGAGAGCATCAAGGATCCGACATCTTCATTGCATTGAAGCGCGCCACCGAATGCGTTGAAGGCAATGATGGAGGTCGCGATGTACGGAGCCGCGTTCGCGGAGCAGTACACCCCACCTCCATGCAGCGCAGTGTTCCGGCCGACGGTGACGTTGGTGACGGAGCCCGTGCCTGATCCGAGAAAGAGCCCGCCGCCGTAGGTCTCTGCCCCGTTCCCCGCGACGACGCAGTCGC
>JAUWLR010000193.1 GCA_030613615.1 Candidatus Eiseniibacteriota bacterium | reverse complement strand
GTGCCACATCGTCGAGCGACACGTCGCTCGCGCCGCGTCCGAGCTTCTTGAGTTCCTTGTCGATGATCCTGCGGCCGAGGATGATGCTCTCGCCGTCTGCCTGCTCTCTCAGGTAGTGACGGATCTTGCTGCGCGCTCGCGCCGTCGCCACGAGACCGAGCCAGTCCCTGCTGGGACGCGCCGCCTCGGCCGTGACAACCTCCACGGTCGACCCGCTCTCGAGAGAGTGCTTCAGGGAGACCAGCCTGCCATCGACGCGCGCGCCCGCGCAGTGGCTACCGACGTCCGTGTGAATGGAGTAGGCGAAGTCGATCGGCGTTGAGCCCTTCGGCAGGTGCTTGAGGTCTCCGTTTGGCGTGAAGACGAAGATCTCGTCCCGGTAGAGGTCAACCTTGAGCAGTTCGAGAAACTCGTCGGCCTCCGTCAGGTCGATGTTCCCCTCGAGAAGCTGCCTGACCCACGCCAGGCTCTCCATGAGCTCGTCGTCGGCTGGACTGCCCTCCTTGTACGTCCAGTGGGCCGCGATCCCTATCTCCGCCTGTTCGTGCATCTCCTCGGTGCGGATCTGTATCTCCACCATCTGGCCGCGCGGGCCGATGACCGTGGTATGAAGCGCCCGATATCCGTTGAGCTTCGGCGTCGCAACGAAGTCCTTGATCCGGTCGTGGATCGGCGCGTAGAGCGTGTGGACCGTTCCGAGCGAGCGGTAGCACTCACCGACCGTGTTCGTGATGATCCGCATCGCCACAAGGTCGTAGATCTCGTCGACCGTCTTGTCCTGGGCCAGCATCTTCTTGTGAATGCTGTAGAGGTGCTTCGCTCGGCCGAAGATCCTGGCGTGGACTCCCTCGCGCTCCAGCGCTTCCCGAATCGGCCGCGATATCTGTTCGATGTAGACGTCCCGCTCCAGGCGGCCGGCGGAGAGAGCGCGCTCGAGTTTCTCGTGAGCATCGGGCTCGAGCCATCTGAACGATAGATCCTCGAGCTCACGCTGGATCCTCGCCATGCCGAACCTCCCGGCCAGCGGGGCGTAGATCTCGCGCGTCTCTCGCGAGATGCGCTCGATCCGCGCGGGCGTCAGGTGGGAGATGGTCCTCATGTTGTGGAGACGATCGGCCAGCTTGATGAGGATGACGCGGACGTCCTTGACCACGGACAGGAGCATCTTGCGGAAGTTCTCGGCCTGCTCACGCTCCCTGCTCTCGAACCTGAGACCGGTGATCTTCGTGACGCCGTCGACGAGCTCGGCTACTTCCTCGCCGAACTCCTCCCCGATGCTGGCGAGGTCGACGTCGCTCTCCTCAACCACGTCGTGGAGAAGGCCGGCCGTGACCGTGGCCGAATCGAGCTGGAGCTGAGCGAGAATCTCCGCCACCATCTCGGCGTGGGTGACATAGGGATCGCCGGACTTGCGCGTCTGCCCCTCGTGCGCGCGGGCGGCGAGGTCGTGCGCCCGCTCCATGAGGTCGGCGTCCAACTTGGGGTCCAGTTCGAGAACCCGTTTTGCGAATTCAGAACCTGTCATGGGCTGGTGTTGGGTCTCAACGACCACGCGAGGGGACAAATGGTAACGCGTGCCTGTTTTTTCTCAGTAGCCCTCGGGCTGAACGTCCTTGAGCCTCAGCTGCAGGTCGGTGACCCCTCTCCAGGTGTTTTCCTCGAGCACATAGGCGAGGGTCACCATTCCACCACCGCCCCTGAGCTCGTCGAGATGGCCCGCCATCCCAAAACCGATGGCATCCATCACGCGATCACCCTGCGCTACGGTGAGCTTGAGGTGACCGTTACCGACCGACTTCGCCGCAATCAACTTGACGTTGCGAGTCCCGAAGACGGGCTCCGGGTTGCCCGCGCCGAACGGCCGCATCTTCTTCATGTGCCCGACGAGATCGAAGTCGCACTCGACGAGCGAGACCAGTGAGTCGATGTCGATGACGGGAATCAGATCCTCCGCCGTCAGAGTGCGCGACACGACGTTCTCCACGCACTCCCGAAACTCCGGCAATCGCTCCTCCGGTAGTGCGACGCCCGCCGCATGCCGGTGGCCGCCGAAGCTGGTGAGATGCTCCTTGCACTCGACCAGCGCCGAGTGAAGGTCGAAGCCGGGGATGCTGCGTCCTGATCCTTTCCCCACCCCGTCGGTCACGGAGAGCAAAATGGTCGGGCGATTGTACTGCTTGGCGATGCGCGAGGCGACGATTCCGATAACGCCGGGGTGCCACCCGGACGACCACAACACGATCGAACGCTTAGTCGACAGGTCGACCGACTCCTCGATGATCCTGTTGGCGTCCTCGAGCACGCCGGTCTCCAGGGTTCTACGCTTCTTGTTCTCGAGGTCCAGCTTCTTGGCGATCTCGGCGGCCTTGCTCTCGTCCTCGGTCGTGAGCAGCTCGACACCGATGCTGGCGTCGCCGAGTCGACCGGCGGCGTTCAGCCTGGGCCCCAGCGCGAACCCGATGTGCGGGGCCTGCGCCCGCGCCGGCTCCACGCCGGCCACTTCCATCAACGCCCTCAGCCCCGGGTTGGTCGTTATCCGGAGCCGCTCGAGTCCCAGCGTGGTGAGCACGCGGTTCTCGGAGTCGAGTGGAACGATGTCGGCGATGGTCCCAACCGCAACGAGGTCGATGTTTTCCTCGATTGCGTGAGCGACGCCGCGGTAGTCACGCGCGAGCGCCTCCATCACCTTGTACGCAACACCGACGCCGGCCAGGTGCGGGTAGGGGTACCTGGAATCCTTCCGCTTGGGGTCGACGACGGCGATGGCATCCGGCAGCTCGTCCTGCGGCTCGTGGTGGTCGGTGACTATGACGTCGATGCCGAAGCTCCTCGCCAGAGCGATCTGTTCGTGCCCCGTCACGCCGCTGTCGACCGTCACGATCAACTTGACGCCGCTGTCCCGCGCAATGCGCACGCCGTTCGCGGAGAGCCCGTAGCCGTCCGTGAGCCTGTTGGGGATGTAGAAACCGACCTCGAGCCCGGCGGCCTCGAGGCACCGTTTGACGACAACCACCGAGGTTATGCCGTCGACGTCGTAGTCGCCGCAGACGAAGACTTTCTGCTTTTCGTCTACGGCCAGCCTCAGGCGCTCGAGAGCGGGCTCGATGTCGGGCAGCAGGAACGGATCGTAAAGAACCTCACGGTCGGGGTTGAGGAACGCGTGCGCGTCCTCGACGGTCGTCATCCCGTGCCGGATGAGCACGGCCGCGAACGCTCGCGGAACGTCCATCTCGGCCGCGAGCTCGATGGCTCGGGCCTGCTGGTCCTCGTCCGGAAGTTTCCATCGGCGCTTCAAGCGTCTCTCCTGTTTCGCGTGGGGACTGCCGTTGCCATCGATCGGTACTCCGGTGGCCGTCCCCGCCGGGACCAGGCGCCCGCGGCGAAAGAGAAGGGCCGGGATGCAAACAGCATAGACGGAGCAGACGATAAGCCGAGTTCTGTCGGAAGTGTTACCTTCCGTGGCGATCATTCATCTGGGACGCCGATTGCCCGACGCCTCATGCGACCGACCCGAGAGTTATAGCGAAGCGGGCAACTTCTCCTCTCCTATTTGGTCTCGCTCCGGGTGGGGTTTACCTAGCTGCTCCCGTCACCGGGAGCACTGGTGAGCTCTTACCTCACCTTTTCACCCTTGCCGGGACCCCGTTGCCGGGGTCCTTAGGCGGTTTCCCTTTCTGCGGCACTTTCCTTAGGATCGCTCCCACTGGGAGTTACCCAGCACCCTGCCCTGTGGAGCTCGGACTTTCCTCAGGTGACACGAGGCCACCCGCGACCGCCTGGTCTACTCCGTCCGA
>JAUWLR010000047.1 GCA_030613615.1 Candidatus Eiseniibacteriota bacterium | reverse complement strand
CGATGTCTATGGATTTTGTCAGCGGGCCGTAAGGGCCGGTAGCCTTTTCTTCGCTCATATCTACAAGGGTTGCTTGCCATCCTGATGCAGGATGCGCAGGTCACGATGACCGTGCAGTTCCCGCCGCCCCACGATGGCGTGATAGCGCTCCCCGGACTTGAGCGTTGCTGTTAAGTCGGGGTCATCGAGCCGGATCGGCAATTCCATACGTGGTGGAGCACCCAGTTCCCAGGCGATCAGTCCTGCCAGGAGCACTTCCTGCGGTGTCCCGCATGCGACGCAAAAGTTCTCCCAGAAGTACAGGTCACCGTCGGACCGTGTTGACAGGGCATAAGCCAGCCAGCCGCCGGTGCCGGGCAGTTCCAGCCAGCGCTCGTGTCGTGGAGGGGTGGGCAACGCCGCCACCGCCTTGCTTGTTGGAGGGTCAATCCCCAACGTCGCCGCCTGCTCGCGCAGATACGCGTCGCGCGGTTGGTCGGCATCAGTCAGGCTTTCCCTAATCCATTGCTCAGCGTCGGTTGGCGACAGGTTCAGGCGCGCCCGTTCCGACCATTCGGGCCACCACACGCTGGGGTTGAAGGGAATCGGCATCGTCGCCCCCGCGTCCTCAATGCAGAGCACCACCAGATCGGCGGGGCTGAGCTCGTTGCGGAAGGTCGCCCATATGTCCCTTCCGGTGCCGGTGAAGCGGGCCGGGACGCGTCCGTCCCGTTCCGCGCGTACGAGGGCACGCAGGCTCGATTTGAAGAACCGGTGCGTTTCACTGTGGGTCGAGGAAACCATGGGGGCCATACCACCGTCTCCAACAGGGAACAGTCAAATGAGTTGTACTCGGATCAGGTCTCCCACAAAAAGACATAGGTTGCAGCAGATCTCCTACTACCCAGCCCGCCGTTATGCTGGACGGGCTGCTATTGCAACGCTTTGGCTAGTCCGACGTGGCGCCCGTGCCGCTTGCTTGGGTGTTGTTTAGAGCTCAAGTAGGCAAGAGTGTTGACATTATACCATATTGAAGATAGAAGGCCAAGACGGACATCAGCAACGGCACACAAACTTGTCAGGAGGTGCTGCACAAAAACAGAACCGGCCCGCAGGCCGGCTCACCAGGCAAAGCTCACCGTGATTGGTGGGGCTTTAGACAGTGCCCCCAACGGACCTCGAGCGCACGCCAGGTCACGCACCTCTCAGCAGGCAAGCACAAAGCGCACAACAGCGCGCCATGAACAACTGGAGAGATCGGACTATCAGTCCTCCACAACCTCTCTCAACACGCCTTCCACCAGCGCCGGACTGATCAAGATGCCCTGCCGGCCGGCCATCTCTTCCAACTGCAGGCGCAACTCATCGCCCTGGACAAGGCCTCGTTGCCAGGCCAACATCCTGACTACCGTCAGGCCTGCCCCCGGACCGCATCGGGGGCGTACCCCCTGAGTACCCTCAGGCACCCTGAGTACCCTCAGGCACCCTCACGCAACCCCCAGCCAGATCCAGCGTACCAAGCCAGCCGGCCGGATCCTACCGGACCGGACGCAGGTTGCCCCAGACAATCCTGGGCACATCGATCTGCAGCCGCCCAGGGGAGCGCGGGCGATGCCACTAATCTGGCGGTACATAGCGGCTGACGCCGCCTTCTGTGCCGACCCAGACCACGCCCTCGGGCGTCACGTGGATGGCCTGCACAGTCCAGTGCACCAGCCCGTCGGCCGGCGTAAACATCTGCCAGTCGCCACCGGCGGGATCGTAGCGGCCCAGTCCCTCGTAGCCGGCCCATACGCTCCCGTCAGGTCCGACGGCCACCGTCTCCAGCCAGCCGTCGGAGGGCCATTCAAAGTACGACCATCGACCGTCGGCGAGATGCACAAGCTCGCCATCGGCAGCTACCCACAGGCTGCCGTCGGGCGCCTCTGCGAGGTCGTCGACGAAGTGGGGCGCGCTGCCTGAAGCCACGGGAGTGCTCCAGGTACTGCCGTCGTACCGCACGAGCTCCTCTTCCCCACCGACCCAGACGGTACCGTCGCTGGAGACGAGGAGCGACCACATGTCCTCAATGATCGGGTGATCGGCGCCCGTAAAAGTGGTCCATTCATCAGTGGCCGGATCGTGGCGCATGAGGCCGCTATCGGTTACGAGCCACTGTACATCGTCGGAATCCATCTCGATCGCATAGATTTCGACGTCCGCCAGCTCGGGTGCCGTGAACCTCTGCCAGCCCTGGCCGTCATATCGCAGCAGCTTACCATAGTCGCCGATCCACAGGTTGCCATCGCTGTCTATGGCGGGAACAGAGGGCCAATCCGACGCGCCTTCGGTTTCACCAAAAACCTGCCAGGCGTCGCCTTCTGGCTCGTACCGGCTCAGACCCGAACTGGGATGCATAAACCAGAGCACCCCGTCCTTGTCTTGCCGGATGGCCTCGATCCGGTTACCACCCAGTTCTTCGTCCGTTGTCCAGGTCTCCCAGTGGCTTCCATCATAGAAGGCCACGCCGCCTCCGTAGGTACCGAACCACAATCCGTCCTCGTCCTCCACGATGTCGGTCACCAGCCAGGAGGGGATGGGACCAGGGGCAGTTTCGAACTCTTGCCAGTCGCCGGTGTCCGGGTCGAAGCGGAGAGCGCGCCCGCTGCCGGCGAACCACAGGCCGCCATCGGCCGCTTGGTGCATGGCCTGGATGTTGTCCTGTGGGATGATCTCCCTTTCGCCCGTCTCCAGATCGGACCGCATCACGGCTTGATCAAAGCTCACCCACAAGGCATCGTCGGTCAGCAGCGCGTCCAGGACTTGGTCGCTGGGAAGACCGTCGGCGCTGGTTAGCACCGTCCATGCCTCCCCGTCGAAAAGGGCCAGACCCTCCTCCTCCAGGCCCACGAAGAAACCTTCCTCTTCGTTTCCGCCCAGGACCTGAACGTTCGGGAACTCGACAGGCAGCGGTGGGACCGGAGGTGGGACCCAGCCTTCCCCGTCGTAGTAGTTCAGGCCGCGCTCGCCGCTGTGGCTGCCCGCCCAAAGCCCGCCCGCCTCATCCAGAAAAAGGGCCTGGATCCAGTTCGCGTCCAACCCGTCGGCCTCGTCGTAGGTGATCAAGGTCTCGCCATCGTAGCGGCTGATGCCTGCGTCAGTGGCGATCCAGACGACACCCCCCTCGTCCACCAGCAGGTCGTTGATGCCGCCGGAGGCCAGCCCATCTGCTCTGCCTAATTTAGGTTCTCCATCCCGAAGGCGAGCTCCCGCTCTACCGTGGTGCTGACCAGCTGGTTGTCGGGGTTCTGAAAGATGAGGCCCACGAGCCGGCGCACGTCCCAGACGCTGGACGGATCACTGGTGACGAGCCCGTCCACGGTCACGCGGCCGCCGGTGGGAACGATAAGAGCATTCATCAGCCGAAGAAGGCTGGTCTTCCCCGAACCGCTCGGTCCGACCACCGCGACCGACTCGCCGGATTCAATGGTGAGATCGATGCCTCTGAGCGCGGGCGTCGCGGAAGAACCGTACGTGAGAGTGACGTCACTGAAGCGTATCAAGAGCGGCCCCGTTCGTGAGCGAAGGCTCCTGCCCTCAAGGCGTGGTCTCCTTCGCGGCGCGCGCCATCTTCTCCAGTTCCGCGCGAGCAGAATCGACCCACGTACCGTCCGGGAACTCGCGAAGGTAGAGGTCGAGCGCGAAGATGCCCTCCTCTTGCTCACCGAGCTCGAGCAGTGCGATCGCACGGGCAAACCGCGCGTCCTCGAGCTTGGGGTCAAGCTCCACTGCACGATCGAAGTGCACGAGCGCGTCTGACACGCGTCCGGCGTCGAAGTGTGCCTTCCCGACCGCGAACTCGAACAGCGGCTCACGGGGCCTGGCCGTCAGCAGCTGCTCCAGTATGAAGACGGCGCGCTCGGGCTCGCCCATCGCGATCAGAACGACACCCAGGTTGTACCCGGCGTCCACGAAGCGGGGGTCGGTCCGCAGGGCGGCCGCGAACTCCTCATGCGCCTTCGCGTAGTTGCCGGCGTCGGCGAGCATCGTTCCGCGGTTGTAGAGTATCTTCGCCTCGGTCCGCCGCCGGTAGCGCTCGATGTCCTCCTCACCGACCGGCACGTCGATGAGCACTCCCGGTTCCGGAACGAAGTCGGATCCGATCCCGTTCACGTCCGCAAGATAGCCCGCTGCGCGCGGCGTGCCGTAGTAATCGTCGGCTATGGAGGCCAGTGTCTCGCCCCACGACACGGTGTGCGATACGATCTCGACGGTGCCGGCGCCGCTGCCGCTCTTCGGCGGGAGAACCGCACAGCCGCCGACCAGGAGCAGCACAGCCATGAGAGCGACGGAGGCGGCGAGACCCGGCCACCGCGGCCCGACGCCCCGCGGGACAGGTCGCCCCGTTCCAGTTCCCCAGCTGCTGCTGGTGTTATCCATGCTCGGTTCCTCCCTCGATGCGTTGGACCAGGGCGTTACGGGGTGTATTCATCCATGGCGGCGCGCAGCCGCTCGAGGACGGCCGCGTGGCCGTCGATCCTCACGAGCTCGGCCCGCAGGTGCGAGGCGCCGCGGAACCCTCGAAGGTAGGCGACGAGGTGTTTGCGCATCTCCAGAACGCCGCGGTGCTCTCCCTTCGCCTCCACCATGAGGTTCAGCTGTTCCATCGCGGTCGCCAGCGTTTCCGCGAGCGTGGCCGCATCGGCGATGGCGCCCGTCCGCCGAAGCGTCTCCGCACTCTGAAACAGCCACGGGTTCCCGACGGCGGCCCGTCCGATCATCACCGCAGCGCACGAGGTCGTCTCGAGCATCCTCAGTGCGTCCGCCGCCGTCCTGACATCGCCGCTCCCCAGAACCGGGACGGAAACGCTGTTCGCAACATCCCGAATCACGCTCCAGTCCGCGGCCCCCCTGAAACCCTGCGCGCGCGTCCGGGGATGAACGGCCACGGCGGACACGCCGCACTCCTCGAGCGCGACGGCGACATCGACGGCATTGAGGGAGTCCGCGTCCCAACCACTCCGTATCTTGGCGGTGACGGGTCGTCCGGCCGCCTCGACGACCGCCGACGCTATCTCCCTCAGGAGCGCCGGTTCCCGCATAAGCGCCGCGCCGGCGCCCCCGCGGATCACCTTCTTCGCCGGACAGCCGACGTTGATGTCGATGACGTCGGGGTCCAGCGTGGCCACTCTCGCGGCGGCGCCCGCCATCGCCTCCGGCCGCGCCCCGAAGATCTGGAAAGCGATGGGACGCTCCTCCTCGGCGAAGGCCAGGAGCTCGTGCGACTTCGCTCCGTCCCGTACCAGCCCCTCGGCGCTGACCATCTCCGTCCAGACCATGGACGCGCCCAGCCGCCTGCATATCCTGCGCATGGGACTGTCCGTCAGGCCGGCCAGCGGGGCCAGCACGAACGGTGTCTCGTAGACGACGCTGCCGATTCGCATGGATGCAGTATATTGCCCCCGCCGCTCAAGCGTCAAGGAACGCGCCGGGGCGAAGCCGGAATGACAGGGGGCGGCTCCGAAGAGCCGCCCCCCCCCAAGGCCCCATTACCGCCGCGACCGGGCGACTCCTCGCTGGGCTGGCTGTACGTCTCGGCCGGCTCGAAGAGGTCGGTCAGGTTCGTAGCGGCCGCGGCCAGCTCGGTCGCCTCGGTCACCTGGGTATCGCCCTCGAGAGCGACCACGTAGGCATCCTCGCGACTGCGCAGCCTTCTGGTCATGTCGCGGCGGACCGCGAGTTCGACGTCCTCCCGGTGCTCATCAAGTTCCGCCGCGTCGAACTCAAACTCGTCGCGCCCGAGGAACTCCACGAACTCCGACCACATGGCGTCGCTGACACTGATACCGCCCTCCGGAACCTCGTGCACGGCGGCGTACTCGATCGCGAACTCGAAGAACTCCCCGCGCCTCTCCAGGTCGACGACGAGGTCCGAACGCAGACGGGGTTGGATCTCAATGTCCGGCGTCACCCCGCCGCCGCCGTAGACGATCCGGCCGGCCGCGGTGCGGTACTCGGGACGGGACTCCTCGGCCTCCTCGCCCTCTTCCCCCTCACCGCCGTCCGCAATGCCCGTCCACCGCTCGGGCTTCTCGATGGCCCTGCCGCTCGCCATGTACCACTTGGCGGTCGTCAGCTTCATCGCGCATTCCTTGGTCAGAGGCCTGAGCCTCATCAGGGTCTGCACGGAGCCCTTGCCGAAGCTCGTGGTTCCCACGACGATCCCGCGGTCCCAGTCCTGGATCGCCCCCGCAAGGATCTCGGAGGCACTGGCGCTGCCGCCGTTCACAAGAACGACGATCGGGAAGTCGGAATCGAACCGGGCGGGAGTTCGCGCGTGGAAGCTCTGGTTCTGCCCCTGCATGCGTCCCCTGGTGCTTACGATGAGCTCGCCGGTGTCCAGGAAGATGTCGCTGACGTCGACGGCCTGCGTAAGAAGGCCGCCCGGATTGCTGCGAAGATCGAGGATCAGGCTCTTCATGCCGCCGTCCTCGAGCTCGTCCAGCCCGGCCGACAGCTCGTCGGCCGACGTGCGCGCGAACCTGGCAACGCGAATGTAGCCCACGTCACCGTCGAGCAGCATGGAGTACGGAACGCTGTCGATCTTGATGATGTCGCGCGTGACGGTGTACTCGAGGAGTTCCTCAACACCTTCTCTGCGGATGGTGATGCTGACCTTCGTCCCGGGCTCACCCCGGAGCTTCTTGATGGCCTCGTCGACCGTGATGCCGCGAGTCGATTCACCTTCAATGCCCACGATGCGGTCGCCTGACTGGATACCGAGGTCGTACGCGGGAGTGCCCTCGACGGGACTGACCACGGTCAGGACACCGTCTCGAACGGTTATCTGGATCCCGAGCCCCCCGAATTCACCCTCCGTCGTCACTTGGAAATCCCTGAACTGATCCTCGTCGAGGAACATGGAGTAAGGGTCGAGGGAGCCGAGCATGCCCCTGATGGCGCCGTACATCAGCTCCTTCGAGTCAACGTCCTCGACGTATCCCCGCTCCACCTTGTCCAGAGTGTCGGTGAAGAGGTCGAGGTATGAATAGATGTCCTTCCTGGCGCTGACCCGCTCGACGAACCACCCGCCCACGAGCACCCCAACCAGGAGCGCGAGCAGAATCGGTGTCGCTCTTCTCATCCGTCTCGTCATGGTGTCCTTCCCGTTCGCATTCCCCGCTCTCCAAGAAGCTCATCGACAGCGGCCGTCACCTGCGCCTCTACCTCCTCGCGCGAGAGCCTCGCATCAATGACCACGAACCGCGCGGGCTCCCGTCTCGATGATTCCAGGTAGACCTCCCTCACCCTTCTGTGAAAGTCGAGCACCTCGCTCTCTATGCGGTCGCGCGCGTGCTCTCCACGTCCCCTGACGAGCCTGTCCAGGCCCTCCTCGGGGTCGAGGTCCATGAGGAAGGTTACATCCGGTTTGACGCCCTTCGTGGCGACTTGGTTCAACGCTTCTACGGTCGCGGGGCCGAGCCCCCTGCCACCGCCCTGATACGCCACGCTGGCATCGCTGAATCTGTCTGATATGACGACCTCGCCCGCCTCGAGCCTCGGGACGATCACCTTTGCTGCGTGCTCCGCGCGGGAAGCCAGGTAGAGGAAGAGCTCAGTGGCCGCCTCCATGCCGGTGTGTCCGGTGTCCAACAGGATCTCTCTGACTCGCTCGCCGAGCGGCGTTCCGCCGGGCTCCCGACTCAGAGTCACGGGCACGCCGTCGGCGCGCAGCCGCTCAAGCAGCGCCTGTGCCTGCGTGGACTTCCCGCATCCCTCCACGCCCTCGAACGTGATGAAGAGACCTGGGTAGCGAGACATGAGAGATTCCCCGTGGCGCCGCGTGTGAACGAGGCCGGGCGATGCCCGGCCTCGAAGATGATCGTCCGAACCCCGTGGCCGCCGCGTGGGAGCCAAGCCCCCTCGGGCTAGCTCGACAGCTCCTCGACGAGTTCCTGCTGCGCGTCCTCGGGAGTGTTCTCCACGGAGGACCAGCCGTGCTGAGCATGCTTGGTGATGTAGTCCTCAGTCGCTCGCCGGGCCTCGTCATCGGTGTACTGAACCGGCGGCGACTTGAAGAAGTACGAGGACGGTCCCTCGACGGCCCCCACCAGACCGTTGTCGAGCGCGAGCTTCATACAGCGGACGGCGTCTATCATGACACCGGCCGAGTTGGGCGAGTCCCATACCTCGAGCTTGAGCTCGGCGTTGAGCGGGACGTCGCCGAAGGTCGTGCCCTCCATCCGCACGTAGGCCCACTTCCTGTCGGTCAGCCCCGGGATGTAGTCGGACGGGCCGATGTGGACGTTGTCCGAACCGATGTCGTAGTCAAGCTGCGACGTCACGGCGTTCGTCTTGGAGATCTTCTTCGACTCGAGACGCGAGCGCTCGAGCATGTTCAGGAAGTCCGTGTTCCCGCCCACGTTGAGCTGGCTGGTCCTCTCGAGCCTGACTCCCCTGTCCCGAAAGAGCCTGGTCAGCACTCGGTGCACGATGGTCGCGCCGACCTGTGACTTGACGTCGTCTCCCATGACCGGCAGGCCCTTCTTCTCGAAGCGCTGCTGCCAGTACTGCTCGCGGGCGATGAAGACCGGGATACCATTGACGAAACCGCACCCGGCCTCGAGGATCTGCTCGACGTACCACTTGGTCGCCTCTTCGCTGCCGACGGGCAGGAAGTTGACCACCACGTCGGTCTTGGTGTCCTTGAGGAGTTCGACGATGTCCTCGGTCGACCCGGGCGCCTTCTCGATGATCTCGGAGAGGTACTTCCCCAGACCGTCGTGCGTCATGCCCCTCATCACCCTCACCCCAAGATCGGGCACGTCGCTGAACTTGTAGGTGTTGTTCGGCTTGGTGAAGATCGCCTCAGAGACATCCCGTCCCACCTTGTTTTTGTCGATGTCAATCGCGGCCGAGAACTCGATGTCACCGACGTGGTAACCGCCGAGATTGACGTGCATGAGTCCAGGCACAAACGCATCGGTCGGCGCGTTCTTGTAGTACTCCACTCCCTGCACGAGGGAGGACGCGCAGTTCCCCACTCCGATGATCGCTACTCTGACTCTGTTCTTCCCGCCCATGAGCGCTACCCCCAGTGATGCGTAGAGTGGCCGCCGAGGTCAGTCCCTGGTAGCGACCAGAACGTAACGGATACGCTGTATCGCCGTCAGATTGGCGAGCACGGCAAGCACCCAGATCGCCACTCTGAAGGCCCCGGCGCCCAGCAGCGCGCCGGCGATGAGTATGACCATGCGCTCGGGCCGCTCTGTCAGTCCGACCTCGCAGCTCGTGCCTACCGCCTCGGCGCGTGCCCGCGTGTAGCTGACCATCAGAGAACCGGCGAGCGCGGCGAATACCGCCACTGCAGTTCCAACCTCCGGCGCCCCATCAGTCCTGGCCATGTAGTAGAAGAGCGCCCCGAGCAGCACGACGATCTCAGAGTACCGGTCGACCGTCGAGTCGAGAAAGGCGCCTGACGCTGTCGCCCCGTCCCCGGCTCTGGCGGTCTCGCCGTCTATCATGTCGCAGAAACCCGCGAGTATCAACAGGATGCCAGCGCGCAGAAAGTGCCCGGTGGCGATGCCCCACCCGGAGAAGACAGACAGAACCAATCCCGCGAACGTGATCGCTGCAGGAGGGATCCCCAGATCCGCCACGAGTCGCGCGGCGGGACCAAGGAGTCCACTGACTTTGCTCTTTAGCCTGCGAGCCGACATGCTCGTACACTCACCTCGTAACGGAGAACTCCGGGCGACGCTCCCCCGTGAACACTGCAGTCTAGCACTCACAAAAGTGAGATGTCAACCTCTTCCCGTATGGTCCCGCCTCGCCCCCCGTCCTTCCCCGGACATCCGACCACGACGACGATCTCTCCCTTGAGACGCCGGCTCTCGGCCATCGCCGACAGCTCCCCCAGGGTCCCGCGCAGGACCTCCTCATGGACCTTGGTCAGCTCGCGGGCGACCACGGCCTTCCGATCCCCAAGCACCTCGTGCATGTCCTTGAGAGCCGCAGCGATCCTGTGGGGTGACTCATAGTAGACCACGGTGCAGGGCATGCCGGCGAGGGAGGCCAGCCTGCTCCTGCGCTGACCGCTCTTTCGGGGCAGGTAGCCGGCGAAGTGGAAAGGCTGCGGGGGGAGGCCGGCGATCGACAGCGCCGCGACCACCGCTGAGGGGCCGGGAACGGCGACCACCTCGAGCCCTCGTTCCGCGCACGAGGAGACCAGGCGGTAGCCCGGATCGGCCACGAGCGGCGTTCCCGCATCACTGACGAGCGCGATGTCCTCGCCGGCCTCGATGCGCTCCAGCACCTCACGGGCGGCTCGCTCCTCGTTGTGATCGTGGTAGGGTATCTGGCGCGTCGTGATGCCGAAATGCGTCAGGAGCTTCCTGGTGCGTCTCGTGTCCTCGGCGGCGATCGCATCGACGGACTTCAGGATCTCTATCGAACGCGGCGTCGTGTCGCCCAGGTTGCCGATGGGCGTCGCCACGACGAACAGCCGGCCCGCCTCCACCGCTCCGTCCGAGTCCACCACGTCTTTCATCCTCCGGATACACCGGGTACGATCGAATCTAGGATGCTGACGAGCGCCACGCCGTCGGAACTGCGCAGTCTGAAGACCACGTCGGTCGGCGTGTCGCTGATCCTCACTGGGGTCCCGAATCTCACACCTCTCGCCTCGACATCACTGAGTGTCGCTGACGTCACACGGCGCGCGAGCAACACGGCCCTGCGATTCCCCTGACCGAAGGGCTTCATCAGCTCGAGCTCTCGCCCAAGCTCGGGTGTCGTCTCCTCGAGCCGGAGCTCCGCGTCGATCCTGCGGGGGTCCGGAGACGGCGGATTCGACTGCACGAAGTCGTCCAGTCTCTCTCTGAACCGAGGCATCTGAGACGGGTCCATGGAGAACCCGGCCGCGCGCGGATGCCCGCCGTACCCGATGAAGAGTTCGCGCATGGTAGCAAAGGCCTCGACGAAGTTGAACCCCACGGGCCCCCTCGCTTCCGCCATCACCTCCGAATTGCGTCTGGCGACCATGATCACGGGACGCCCGGTCTTCTCGGTGAGTCTCGAGGCGACGTAGCCGGCTGTGCCGGTCGGCACCTCGGTCTCGAGAATGATCACCGGGGACGACACGGCGGCGCCGTTACGCTCGAAGTCCTCGCGTACTTTCCTCCATGCAGCCACCGCGGACTCCTGCCATCTCTTCTGGCGCTCGAAGAGCGAGGCGGCGAGAGCGCGAGCATCGTCAGGGTCCCGCATCGCCAGAAGGTCGAGTGCCTTCTGCGTGCCCGGTGAATCGCCCGGTGCGCGACCCAGGAGCCGTCCGAGCGAGTCCCGGACGTCCTCGGGAGAGAGCTCCTGACCCCACAGGCGTCCCTCCTCCAGCGCGGCCCGGAGACCGACGCGGTTCGTGCCGGGAGCCGCCGCGAGCCCCTGCGTCACGAGGGACCTGTTGTCACCCGTCAGTGGGACCTTGTCCGCAATGGAGCCTATGGCGACGAGCGCGAGCGATTCCTGTCGCCATCTCGGCCCGTACCAGGGGACGTTCTCGCCGGCGGGACCGAACTCGCCGCTCAGATCGTCCATGAAGAGGTCGGCCACCCTGAGCGCCACACCGGCACCGGCCATGTACCTGTAGGGGAAGCGCGAGTCGGGCAGTTTAGGATTGACTATAGCGAGGGCGGGAGGCAGCTCCGGCGGGATCTCGTGGTGGTCGGTGACTATCGTGTCGATCCCAAGCTTGTTGCCGTAGCTGATGAACTCCCTGTCGCTGACGCAGCTGTCGACAGTGATGATGAGACCGACCCCCGCCCCGTGCAGGCGGTCCAGCTCGGCACGGCTGAGCCCGTGCCCCTCCGTCTTCCGGTCCGGGATGTATGAGACCACGGAGGCGCCCAGCTGGTCCAGAGCCTCCATCATGACCGTAGTCGCGGTCACTCCGTCGGCGTCGTCGTGGCCGTGCACCGCGATGAGTTCCCCCGACTCAAGCGCAGATCGCACCCTCTCCACCACCCGGCCCGCGTCAGGCAGCAGGTGCGCGTCGGGAAGAGGGTCGTCCAGGGCTGCGAGATAGCGGGCCGCATCGTCCGCGGAGCCGACGCCCCTGGCCGCGAGCACGCGGGCGAAGGGCTCCGAGATGCCGGCCGCACGACTGATGTCTGACACGAGCCCCGGCTCGATCAACTCCAGTCTCCAGCTGTACCTGGATCCACTCAGAATCATCTGGTCACCTTAGATGCAGAGAGGCCGGGTGAGGACAACCCACCCGGCCCCAAGCCGCTCTGGCTAGTCCTTCTTTCCCTTCATGAAGTGCTCGACGATGTCGATCGGGACCGGGAACACGATCGTCGAGTTCTTCTCGACGGCGATCTCGCTGAGCGTCTGGAGGAAGCGGAGCTGAATGGACGTGGGCTCGGTTGCCAACACGGCGGCGGCCTGGGACAGCTTCTCCGAGGCCTGCAGCTCACCCGCCGCGTGGATCACCTTGGCGCGTCGCTCTCTCTCGGCCTCCGCCTGCTTAGCCAGTGCGCGCTGCATGGTGTCGGGGAGGTCGACGTGCTTGACCTCAACGGCCGAGACCTTGATGCCCCAGCTGTCGGTCTGGCGATCCAGGATCGACTGCAGCTCCATGTTGATCTTCTCCCGAGCGGACAGGAGCTCGTCGAGCTCCGCCCCGCCGATGACGCTCCTGAGCGTGGTCTGGGAGAGCTGAGAGGTCGCGTAGTTGTAGTCCTGCACCTCCACGATGGCCTTGTCCGGCTCGAAGACGCGGAAGTACACGACCGCGTTCACCTTGACGGAGACGTTGTCCTTCGTCACCACGTCCTGAGGCGGCACGTCCATGGCGACTATCCGCAGGCCAACGCGCACGACGCGGTCGATGAAGGGTATGACGAGGATGAGACCGGGACCCCTGACGCCGGCCAGCCGCCCCAGCCTGAACACGACCGCTCGCTCGTACTCTTTCAGCACGTAGATCGACATCTTGAGGAGAACGAGCACTACCAATGCAATGATCAGGATTCCGCCCATACGGCACCTCCTATCCGACCAGCTTCACCTTCAGGACCATTCCGGCGACGACGGACTCGACCTCGACGGCAGCACCCGACGCCACCTCCTCGTCCGAAACGGCGTTCCAGTACTCGCCGTGGACGTGGACGCGACCCCCGGGCCGGAGGTCCGTTACGGCCACGCCTCTCTCACCTATCATCCCGGCCCTGCCGGTGCGAACCCGCCCCGACTGCGCCGCGAGCCCTACCGGGACCGCTATCAGGAAAAACACTATCAGAAGCCCGATCGCCGGGAATATCGCGTTCTGCCCCAACCCAAAGAGGCGGAACAGGGCGCCCAGAAGCTCCAGAAGCCCAGTGAACTCGCCCATCTGCTCCTCCGTTCGAATCCGCTCTGATCCACTGCCCTAAGGAGTGAGATCATCTCCTGCTTCATCCTGCGACACAGTAGGAGCACCTGTCAACCTCGTTCGGTCCCGCCGCCGGCCCCGTCGGGCCCCACGTCGGCCCCGTCAGCTCTCGCGCCAGCCCCGTCGGGCCCCACGTCGGCCCCGTCAGCTCTCGCGCCAGCCCCGTCGGGCCCCGCGCCAGCCGGCGTCCGTGTGGTCGCTACGTCTCCGGACCTCAGGTCCGGTACAGGAAGAGAGGCGGTAGATCGCCGATCTCCCGCCTCTCCAGATACACGAGTACAACAGAGGGCCGCAGCTACTTCACGAACTCTTTCAGCGACTTGCCGGCCTTGAACTTCGGGTAGTAGTGGGCTGCGACGCGCTTGGTCTTGTCCGTGCCCGGGATCCGCCAGTCGCGGGTGGGCCGGTGGTCCGCACTGAACGTACCGAAGCCGGTGACCTGGACCTTGCCCTTGGCCTTAAGCTCACTGGAGATGATGCCTCCATCGATGCCAAAAAGCGCGTCAATAACATCCTTGGCGGCTCTGTTCGACATTTCCGATCTTGCAGCCAGCTTCTCGACCAGTTCAGCCTTGTTCATCCCTTAGCCCCCTCTCAGCCTTCTGCCTGCCAACGCTTCCACAAAGAATGCCCAAAACGTGGGGGCAAACTACAGCACACCCTGCATCTTGTCAATAGGAATCGTCCGAAAAGCGCCTAGGACCGGGCCTTTCCCTGAAACAGGAGCAAATCGAACATAGTGGGCACGGCGACAACAGACCGCTACCGGACCGAACGCTGGATAAACCTCTTGCCGGCCTCCGCCTTTATCTCGGGCAGCGCCTTGACGTTGATGCGGAAGTAGTACTGCCACTCTCCCTCGAAGTAGCGTTGGGTGAACCGGGCCTCCCAGCAGTGAAGATCCCTGTAGATGGTGTATTCCTGGCTCGCGACCTCCCCCTCATCGAGGTCGTAGTGCAGGGAGTAGTTCAGCCGCCAGTGCTCGGACGGAGAGCACGCGAGCCCGCCGTCGCCCCAGTAGGAGGCGTTGGCGCGGTCGGCGCCCCGGGAGTAACGGAAGGTGAGCGAGCCGTCCCACGCCTTCATGCCCGGGAGAGACCCCATCGACTGAGCTTCCAGTTCGCGCCTCAGCTGCTCAGCGGGAGAATCTGTCCGTCCGACGCGGTCCTCCCACGGTTCCGCCGACACCGCGGAGGGCTCTCCCCTGAGGTTGACGGTGGCCGTGACGCTCGAGTTCTCTATGGCGCCGCCGTAGGCGTCGTGGCGGGCGTTCCATCTCATCGAGACCGCAGGCCCGGGGCGGATCTCCAGCCCGGTGACCAGGTCGGACCACGGCCGGTCGTCCTTCTTGAGATTGTACGACGTCGATGTGGAGAGCCTCATGAGATTGTCTATCTTCCGCTCCGACTCGCCCGAACCCAGCTTCACCTGCAGCTTGTTGACGAGCGAGAGGCCCACTGACCTCTTCGAACGGGGCGTCGAGCCGAATCCGCTGAAGGTGTAGAAGCGGTCCTGCCCGCTCTCGTCGAAGTACTGCGGGAACTCGGGCGTCCACGAAAACGACGCGGACGGCTCCACTATGTGCCTGAGGGCCGAGAGACCCGCAACCCCCGGGAAGAACGTGCCGTAGATGGCGGTCCTCGCCGACAGCCCCGCGTCATAGGTGAACCGGCCGGGGAACTTCGTGCCGTCCTTGTCGCGGTCGTACAGGTCCTGTCTGAAGTTGAGCCGCGGCGACAGGTTGAGCCAGCCCAAGTACTTTCCGGTGCCCCTGAGGGACCCCTTGACGCCCACGCCCTGGCGCACCACCCTCTCGTCCCCGGCCCTGTCCCGGTCGTTGACAGCCCGGGCGCTCCAGCCGAACGAGACCTTCTTGAGCCACGAGACGTATCCCGGCAGCTCTCGCTCGGAACCGACTATCGGCTCCTGGGTGGCCGTCACGTCGACCTTAGGCAGGAGCTCGCTGACGGTCTCGGCGTCCAGCTGCTCGCGCCGGTCGAGCGTCACGCCAAGTGAGTGCCTGCTCCACCTCCCCCTGACCCAGAGTTGGGAGCGGAGGCTCCTGTTGAGGCTCTCCTGAATGCTCTGGTTGGAATCGCTCGCGTAGGTCGCATCGCTTCGGAAGTCGCCGGAGGCGCCCGCTGTCCACACCCTGCCCATTTCCTGTCTGTGGCTGAACTTGAGGTCCCAGCGGCGCTTGTTGTAGAGAAGCTCCTGCATGAAGGACGCCTTGACGCTGCCCGAGAGCACGTACCGCCGCTTGTATTTGGTTTCCACGTGCCCGATCCATCTCGTCATCTCGTAGTAGTCGGCCCACATGGACGCATCCCAGTAGTCGCTCGGCGCCCAGTAGTACCCGAAGTTCCGCACGAACCGGCCCTCGCCCTCCGTGATCCCGAGCTCGAGCTGGGGAAGCAGGAAACCGGAGTGACGCTCCTTCCTGATGGGGAAGACATAGAACGGCAGCGCAAGCACCGGGATCTCGCCTATGTAGAGGATGACGGGCTTGGCTACGACCTTGTCGTTCAGGTAGATCTTCATCCTGTGTGACACCAGGCGGTAATGAGGGTCGGGGTCGGAGCAGGTCGTGTAGGTCCCGTGGCCCACCTTGAGCGTGCCGTCTCGCTCCCGGACGATGTGGTCGCCGTAGTAGAGGCCGTCCTCGAACGTCGTCACGCCGCCGTCGATGGTCCCGGTCTTCCCCTTCAGGTCATAGCTCAGGTGCGCGCCCACCAACCTGTCTGCGTTTTCGCGGAGATCCGGGTTCCCGGACGCCTCCAGAACCTGCTCACCCGGGTCGAATATGATGTCATCGGCCAGAAGGACGGTGGTCTGGTGCTCGACCTGTGCCGCTCCGGTCAGGACGATCCGGTTGCGGGCGACGTAGTAGTTGATCTCGTCGCTCTGGTAGACGACGGTGTCGAACGCGATCGAGTCGGCGGGCGACTCGGGCATCGGGGCATCGAGTTGTTCTGCGACCGCCTCGCTCTCAGGCTGTTCGGCCGGCTCCGCGCCCTCAGGGGCCCCGACCGGCGACTCGGGCTCGGCCGGCGCCGCGGGCCCGGCCGGCGACTCGGGCTCGGCCGGCACCGCGGGCTCGGCCGGCGCCGACGCTTCCGGCGGGAAGGAATACGTGCCCGAGGCCTGCCCCCGGAAGGCCACTCGCTTGATGCGGTTCTCGGTGAACAGCACATCGATGGCCCGTGACGTGACGAAGTTCTTCTCACCCGACCCTGCGACGAAGTGCTCGCTCTCCGCGTGCCCTCTGACGGTCGTGAGAACGGGTTGGCCCTCTTCCATGAACATGGTCAGTGTGTCGCCGCCCACGACACCGTGCGACCGGTCCTCCCCCGGTTCATCCGGCTCGATGTGATACGTGGCCCGGGCGTCCCCGATGGAGACCACACGCGAGACCTCGCCGTCGTCGGTCGAGACCCTGATGAGGTTGCCGGTCAGCCGGTCCTCGCCCTGCTGCACGGACGGGTCGCCCACGAGCACGATGCTGCCGCTCCTGCCGAGCGACGCGGCCCTCGCGCGGGCCGTGATGTTCTCGCGCTCGATCGTCACATCACCGAAGGCAAGGATGGCATCGGTGGCTGTGCTGAACTCGATGACGTCCGCGGTGAGCGTCCCGCCCTGCGTTCCCTCATCATCGTAGGTTTTGAGGGTCGGCCCCCTGGAGGCCCTCCCCTCGCCGGTGTCGAAGTCGTAGACGAGCGAGCCTGCGAGGAGTTCGGAGGTACCGTCGCTGTCCCGGGAGCGGACGTTGCCCCGGCAAACGGCGACGTTCTCTCCTCTCAGCATGAGGATCCTGTCGGCGGTGGTCGTGGCGGACGTGTCCGTGTAGGAGGCGTTGCCCCGAAGATGCGCGATGTCGGTGTCCAGGAAGTAGTCCAGGGTGTCGCAGGCGATGGCTCGCCCGTCATCCTCGCCGGTGACGTTGCCGAAGATAACGACGTGGCCTTCGGCCTCATAGTAGACGCCGCGCGCCCCTCTGAGCGTCGCTCCCAGACGCGTTACTGTCACGTTCTCCTCGAGCCGCACGATCTTGCCCCGGGGGCTTTGCTCGGCCTCCACGCGCTCGGCGGTGATCATGAACTGGTCGGAAGCGGGCTCGTCAAGGG
>JAUWLR010000277.1 GCA_030613615.1 Candidatus Eiseniibacteriota bacterium | reverse complement strand
CAGGTTTCCAACCGGAGATGCGGGAGGGGACGGCAGGCTCCCCCTGTCGGACGGCTCCAGGGACTACATGCTCGGTGCAGTCGTGACCCACAAGGAGTGTCCCATCACGGCACACGCGTGCGTGACGTACTGGTTCAACGGGACCCGTGAGAACGGCACGAACGTGTCGGACCTCATCGTCGGCCTGGCGTCCATCGAGACGCCGCTGGACGAGAGCTGGAACCTGCTCTGGGAGTTCAAAGGCGTCTATAGCCAGACGCCTTCGGAGTTCCAGAGGATGTACGTGTGCCCCGGCATCATGTGGAATGGAAACCACCTGAACATCGGTTTCAGCACACTGGTGTCGATGAGCGCGAAGGGCAAAGTTGGCATCAGCACGCTCGACTACGACTGGGCGCCGTACCTCCGCATCTACTACCGCTTCTTCGAGATCAAGGAGGAGACGATGGGACCCTTCGGACTTCCGTGGCTCACCTTCGGCGCTCTTCTGGTCGTGGGGGCCAGCGTGATCATCTCGATCACCTGGGCGGTCTGGTTCTCCGGGTCGGATGGAGGGAGCGATGAGTAACGTGGGGGTCTATGCGACTGTTCTGGGTCTCTACCTTGCGATGCTCGTGGGGATGGGGCTCTGGATGGCCAGGAGGACGCGGAACGCGGCTGATTTCTACATCGGCGGGCGGCAGGTCGGTCCGTGGGTGACCGCATTCTCGTTCGTGGCCGCGTACTTCAGCTCGGTGGTCATCGTTGGCGGCGGAGCGTTCGGCTACAAGTACGGGATGTCGACACTCTGGATCGGAGCGTCGAACGTCCTCGTGGGGTGCACGCTGGTCTGGATAGTGCTGGGGCGGCGGCTGTGGCAGTTCACCACGCGCCTCGACTCCATGACCATCCCGGGTTTCATCGGGAAGCGCTACGGAGCGCGCGAGGCGGAGGTGTTCTCGGCGCTCACCATATTCATCTTCATGATCGTCTACAACGTGAGCGTCCTGGTCGGCATGGGGCGCATCATGGAAGGCCTGATGGGCATCCCCTACACATCGGCCGTGCTCATCTCCGGACTCATCATCCTCATCTACATGTCGATCGGGGGCTATCTGGCCGTCGTCTGGACGAGCTTCATCCAGGCCTGGATCATGATCTTCGGCCTTCTTCTGCTGGCCTTTGCGACGCTCGGCAGGGTGGGAGGGCTCACGCAGGCCAGCCTGGACCTGGCGGCGCTGAACCCCGGGCTGGTCGAGACACCCGGCGTGTGGGGCTGGGGAGGGCTCGTGTCGTTCGCCCTCATCGTGAGCTTGGGCGTCTGGGGCATGCCGCAGCTCCTCGTGCGGTTCTACTCGATGAAGAGCACGCGGGTTCTGAGGCTGGGTGTCGTCCTGGCGACGCTGGGCGGCGCGATGGCCGTGCTCCCCTACATGACCGGCGCGAGGAGCCGTCTGATCCTGCCGCCGCTGGAGAATCCCGCCCTCGCGATCCCGATGCTGACGAAGGCGGTCCTGAACCCCTGGGGCGGGGCCATCTTCCTGGCCGGCGTCATGGCGGCGGGCATGTCGACGTTCGCGTCCGTGCTCATTATCGTGAGCGGAGCGATCGTGAGGGACCTCCGTGGGGGAGGTGCACCGCGGAGCGCACCCCAAGGCGTGGGCCCGCCGCCGGGCACATCCCACGAACTGATGCT
>JAUWLR010000278.1 GCA_030613615.1 Candidatus Eiseniibacteriota bacterium | reverse complement strand
CACGTTTCTTCACAACGTCGACAGGGCCCGCTACGCGAGGACGTGCGTCTACCTGCTTATTCTCACCGGCATAGCCGGTCTGGGCGTGCTCGTCGGTCCGCGCATGTCGTCCCCGGTCCTCCCGGTGCTTCTGTTCAGCGTACCCATCGTCGCGATCTTCCTGCACGACTCGTTGACTCACCGCAAGGTGCAGGGCAAGAGGACAGCGGGCGCGGAGGCACGTGACGTGAGCGGCGGCACGGGGGGCGTCGTTCTTCGCTTCCTGCTTCTCTCGGCCGTCGTCGTTGTCGGCGGCTTCGCGCTCGCAAAGGGCGCCAACGGGATCGCATCGTACGAGTTCCCCGGCGGCATGACCCTGGGCCACACGTTCGTGGGAACGCTCCTGGTTGCGGTCGCCACGTCCATGCCCGAGGTGTCCGTCGCCTACGCGGCGGTCAAGAGGGCCGGGCTGGAGGACATGGCGATGGGGACGATCCTCGGCAGCAACATGGTCAACATCCTCGTCTTCGCGGTCGGCGCGCCGCTCCTGGCTTTCAGGTTCTCGTGTTCAGCGTGGGCCGTGATCTCGGTGTCCAATCTTGTGAGCGTTGCGGCGGCGCTCCTTCTGACGGTGTTCATCCTGGTTGGGATTCTCAGCCGGTCGCACCGCGCTGGGAAGGCGATCGCCAGGTCGATGGTGTTCCTCGCGGTACCCGTCTACCTCATTGCGCTCTTCCTCGTTTACAGGAGCGCGTGACGAAGCACCCTGGGCGGGAGCTGCTCGAAAGGACCGCGCGACAGGACACCGCCGGCGGGAGCTGCTCGAAAGGACCGCGCGACAGGACGCTGCGGGCGGGAGCTGCTCGAAAGGAGAACGACAATGACGACAGCTCGGAGCATCGACTACTGGGGAATAGTCTCGAGGTCCGCCGGGATCACCTGGAACCACAGATTTCTCTGGTTCTTCGGGTTCTTCGCCGCCTCAGGTGGAGGCGGTGGCGGGAACTCCATGAACTGGAAAGACCACGGGGTCGATGAAATACGAGACTTCTTCATGTCCCACATCGGGATGATGGTGGCCATCATCATGGGCCTCGTGCTTCTCTGGCTGGTCCTCTTCGTGCTGAACCTCATCTCGAAGGGAGCGCTCCTCTCGTGCATCAGCCGCGCCGACGACGGCGAGCGCATCCGATTTGAGGAAGGATGGCACGCCGGCATCAAAGCGTTCTGGGGCATGCTCGGGATCGCCGTCACTGCGTTGGTCGTCTTCCTCGTTGTGACGGCTGTGTGCGTCCTGGCGGTCGTGCTGCCTCTGATAGGGGGCGCCGCGGGGATCGCCATCGCGATCTTCATCGGAGCGGTGCTGTTCATTCCCTACATCGTCTTCCTGTTCCTGCTCGCGTTCACCGTGATCTATGCTGAGAGAGAGTACGTGATAGCTGGGGGCGGAGTGGCCGACGCGCTGTCCGCCGGATGGGGGCTGACGAAGACCTACTTCTGGCAATCCCTTCTGATGTGGCTTGTGTCGTTCGCGTCCTCCATGGCATTCGTCATCAGTCTCCTGGTCGTGCTGCTTGCCATAGCAATGCCCTTCATCCTGATAGGTATCGCGAGTCCCATAGCTGGTCTCATACTGGGCATTCCCATCGGCCTCGTGGTGCTGGTCCTGGCC
>JAUWLR010000245.1 GCA_030613615.1 Candidatus Eiseniibacteriota bacterium | reverse complement strand
GGCCTGTGGACCGCCATCGCGGATGTCAGGTGGAGGCCCGTCGAGCGAGGCTCGCTGTTCCCTCCCCGGGCGGACCTGGTCGTGCTCGATGCCTCGCTGAGGGAAGAGCGGCGCGTGATCATACGGCCGCAGGAGCACGGGCTGGAACGCGCACCGGCCGACGTGCCCGCCTCGCTCAGGACCAACATCTACCCGGCGGACTTAGACGGCGACGGAGTGAGAGAGATACTGCTCAGCAACGCCAACCGGGGTCTCCTCGTGTTCAGTGTGAACCGGGCAGGGGGTGGCAGGTGATGAGGCGCTCTCTCGTCATACTCGCGGCCGCCGCCCTGCTGCCGGCCTCGGCCGGCGCAGGGGTGCCCCCGCTGATGGAGCGCGCGGTGCTGCCGTCGACGCCGGCGCTGCCCACGTGCGCGTGCGTCGTGCCGCACGCCGACGGGGAGCATCTCATCGTGGGACTCGCGGACGGCAGCGTGGTCGTCTTCCACGATACCGCGGGCGGCATCTTGGATAGAACGGTCCGTCTGCCGGGCAGCGGTCCGGTGGATGCCGTGCTCGCCTGCCACATGCCCCGCTCCGGGGGAAGCGGCACGGAGTTCGTGCTGCTGGCCGTGCGCGGGCGGGAGCTCTTGAGCGTCTCCTTCGATGACATGAGAGTGGCGGGCAGGTTCGTTCTTGCGGCGCCTGACGGGCGATATCGCCTGGCCAAGGCCGCGGCCGGGCCGACGAACGGCGTTCCATCCGGCTTGGGAGGTATCGATCGCGCCGTCGTGTTCGACGACGACTCCGCGATGCGCGTCACTGTTGAGACGCCGTCGCTCGCATTGAGCGTGGCCGCCGTCGTCGAAGGCGTCCCCGAGCTTGCCGTCACGGTCCTCTCAGACAGGGTCGTGGCCGCGACACATCGGCGGGTCACTGAGTTCGTCGCCGATGTCACGGGCGTGAGGCCCGCCGTCGAGGAGCGCACCGGCCTGGCGGACGAGCCGGTCCGGTTGGTGGCGGGTCCCTCGACCGGGGACGACCACACGCTTGAACTCCGGGTCACCGACCCCGACTCGGTCTGGGTCACGCGCAGGGTCACGTTCCCGCACGCCTTCTCCGCGGTCACGGCGGTCGCGGACACGCTCCTGGCCGTGGGCGGGACGATGGCGCTGACGCCCTCGCACGACGTAGGCTGGATCGCGCTCGTCAATCCGCGTGGGCGCGTCGTGGCGTTCAGCGACCACGCGAGTCCCGTGACGTACATGGAGCGCGTAGACGACTTCGTCGCGGTTCAGGGCGGAGATCGCAACCTCTCCGTGTACGACATGGACCTGAGACTGCTCTGGGACCACGACTCGCCCGTCCTCAATGCTGTGCTTCTGGCCGGCAACTTCGGGGGCGACGAGGCCGAGGATCTGTCCGTGGTGGGGTCGAGGGAGTACAGGCTCGAGGCCGCGATGGTGGACTCGATTCGCACTTACCTCGACGACCCAGGGTTCATGGCGGGCGCGCACCGGGTGGGGGACAGGTACGTCCTGCGCCGCGCGTTCATCACGTTCTACGTGAGTAACGCCGGGCGCCTGAGGGAGATACTGGCCGAGGGCCGCCGCGGTGCAGCGGACGCATTCGGCTCCGGAGATGTCGACGAGGCCCTCGCGCTCGCTACCGAAGCACGCGCGGCGGCAGCAGTTCTGGGTCGTCGGGACGATGTCGCCGCACTGACGCGGGCCGTGGCGGACTACGTCTCGTTCCCGAAGCGGCGGACTGCGCTCCTGCTCGCCGCGTTCGTGCTCGCGGCACTGGGCGCGTGGGTAGCCGTAGACTGCCTGAAGGGCGGCATGAGCGTACGGATCTCCGTCGTCTCGTCGCTCCTGCTCTTCGCGACGGGCGCCGTGGTGTGGAGGATACTCGGGGGCACGGGACTCAACGCGCTGGTCTTCCTGGGCGGTGCGGCCGCAATGGTCTGTGCGGTGCGGGCGCAGCTCAGGCCGGGTACGGTCCGGAGACGGGTGCCAGGCGCCGCCATCGAGGACCTCATCCGTGCGCTCATGGAATTCCTGCACGGAGCGGGGGAGGGCGTGCCCAGCGACGGCGTCGTCGACGCGGCGCGTAAGAGCGTGACCAAGGTCGCATATCTCGCTCAGGAGATGGTGGACAGCCTGGACGATACCGAGCGATACGCGATGCTCAGAAAGCGGATGAGGTCTCGCGGAGACGACTTCCTCCACACGACATACCCGCGTGTCGCGGTGGTGCTCTCCCTCGCGAAGCGTGCCGGGTTCGTCGTCCATGAGGCCGAGCGGATGGCGCGCGCGGCCGACCGGATGAAGGCCGCTGTCAC
>JAUWLR010000216.1 GCA_030613615.1 Candidatus Eiseniibacteriota bacterium | reverse complement strand
AGAAGATGATGACCGTCTGGTCCTCGCGCGGAGGGTCGTAGGCGCGGATGCTGTGGAAGTCGATGCTGCCCGTCTGGCGGCCGATGCGCTCGACGAACTCGACGAACTCCTTCGCTGACAGCTCTTCCCTCAACGAATCGGCGAAGCACTCCTCGTGGACGCGCCTCGCCAGCTCGACGTCGCTCTCGTTGATCGCGTCGAACAGCATCTGGATGCGCTCGCCCTCGATTCCCTCGGGCATCTCGGGCACGTCCGTGTAGCCGAGCTCGCCGGGCGCCTGGGCGAGTACGGCCGTCGCGCTCAGGGCGCAGATGAGCAGTACGAACAGGATTCTGCCGGTCATGGTCGGGATCTCCTTCGATTCGCCGGAGCCTGGATGGACTGACATGAGGACGCCGAAGACTACAGCATCTGCCCACGGTCCTGCAAGCGGTGTGCTGCCCGCTTGAGGGTGCGGCCGGGGGCGCCGCCTCGAATCCTTTGGCGACCGTACAAGCGAGGCCGCCGCCCCGAAGCCGGGACGGCGACCGTCGTATGAGCTCGTCCGGGCGCCCGATGCTGCCCGGACACCTGAGAACCGTCAGTCTACTTGTAGAGCGCCTTCACCATCGTCCAGGTCGACTCCTCGACGGGCGTGATCTCGGTCAGGACGTAGACTTCCCATCCACCGATCGAGGTCGCGTCGCCGCCCGCGCCGTCAGCGCAGAAGAGCCAGAAGTCGCCGCCGGAAGGGTGGCCGTCGAAGACACCCATACCGCTGCTGTCGTAGTCGGACGAGTAGCAGCCCGGCGCGAAGGCCGACGGGCAATCGTCCTCGATAGACGCGGCCGTGTCGTCAAACCCGTACCACCCACTCAGGTTTCCCGAGCAGCCGCAACAGCCATCCGGCGGGCAGCCGTCGAGGCCGTGCCGGCAGAGTATCTCGCCGTAGATGAACGTAGTCGGGTCGGCGTATCCCAACGGGTCATAGAGCAGCCACAGGCGCACGTCGCCGATCCAGGTCGCCGAGATGTCGACCTTGAGGATGACATCCTCCATGGGCGCGGTGCCTGAGGTTACGAGCGGGCCGAAGGTGACCCCGACGGGGTCGTCGTCAGGCACGGCGCCGCCGGTGCCGCCCGTGTAGGCGTCGTAGCCGTCCGTGATGCAGTCGATGCGGTCAGGTCCCTTGGGGCGCTCGATCTCGTCGGGCTTCTGGGCAAGCGCGGTGCCCGTGAGGATGAAGCAGGCAATGAGGCATATCGTCAGTACTCTCATGATTCGATTCCTCGCCTGAAGGTGGAACTGGTTGGAGGGAAAAACCGAGGTCTCTATCTCAGTCGTGTCTCGATGGCGCCTCCTTCCTCAGTGATGGCATCAGCCAGCCGTCGGGCGTCCCGTGCGGGACACCCTTGTCGTGGGATACAGTGGTTCACTCTCGTTCTGATAATGTTACCACGCAGAACGCGTGGCCACAATGACTACTGAACGGTATTCCTGACGGTCTGTTCAGCCGCGATCCGCGGGCTCAGCCGTCATGCTATGGAGTATGACGGCCAGACCGAAAAGAACGGGACCCCGTGGCAACCCACGGGGTCCCGAACAACCGGCTTGATGCCGGACGGTACAGATTACCTAAAGAGCGCCTTCACCATCGTCCAGGTCGACTCCTCGACGGGTGTGATCTCGGTCAGGACGTAGACTTCCCATCCACCGATCGAGGTCGCGTCGCCGCCCGCACCGTCAGCGCAGAAGAGCCAGAAGCAGCCGCCGGAAGCGTAGCCGTCGAAGACGCTGAGCCCGCTGCTGTCGTAGTCAGGGCCGTAGCAGCCAGGGTCGAACAGGGTCGGGCAGATGTCCTCGATCGACGCGGCCGTGTCGTCGAAGCCGTACCACCCACTGAGGTTCCCTGAGCACCCGCAGCAGCCATCCGGCGGGCAGCCGGCGAGGGTGTGCCGGCAGAGCAGCTCGCCGGTTACCTCGGCGTATCCGTCGCAGTCCGTGTCGTAGAGCAGCCACAGACGCACGTCGCCGATCCAGGTCGCCGAGATGTCGACCTTCAGGATGACGTCCTCGATGCTCGCGGTACCTGAGGTTGCGAGCGGACCGAAGGTGACCCCGACGGGGTCGGCGTCGGGCACGTCGCCGCCGGTGCCGCCCGTGTAGGCGTCGTAGCCGTCCGTGATGCAGTCGAGGCGGTCGGCTCCCTCGGGACGCTCGATCTCATCGGGCTTCTGGGCAAGCGCAGTGCCCATGAGGATGAAGCATGCGACAAGGCACATTGTCAGTACTCTCATGATTCCACTCCTCGTAATTGAGGTTGGATTTGGCGGAGGGAAATCGAGGTCTCTGTCACAGTCGTGTCTCGATGGCGCCTCCTTCCTCAGCGATGGCGTCAGCCAACCGTCGGGCGCCCCGTGTGGGACTCACCCTTCCATGGGATGTAGTGGTTCACTCTCCTCCCCACAATGATACCACACGGAGCGCGTTGCCACAATGATTACTGGACAATATTCCTGACCGGTTGTTCAGCGTATGTCCATGAAGCTCACTCATTGACCTCACCCCCGCCGGGTGGTATAATTTCGGTTGGACACCCCCGACCGCACCCCCTATCGCCCCCCTGCGGCCCCTTCGTCGCATCCGGCCGGCCGCTCCGCCGGTCGCCACATATAGCCTGAGCACTTGCAGGAGGTCGCCATGAGACCCGCAGCCTTCGCACTGGCACTCGCGTTGGCCCTGCCAACGCTCGCACTCGCCACACCACCCATCACTGAGACAGACGCGATCGAGGCAGCTGAACAGCTCGTCGCCCGAGTGGGCGGCTACTCGGCGCGGCACCCGCACGCCCCCGGAGGGTGCGCTGCCTGGGCCGCCGGAGATATCGCTCCCGGAGCGCCGCTTCTCATCCACTCATACCCCGACCTCGAACCGTCTTACTACTACATCCCCCTTGGATCCGAGCACGGCCGTCGCCGTTCGACGGCTCCACGATGCTCCAGCTGGACGTCCCGCTCGACGCGGGGCACGTCACGCTGGCGGTCTACAACGTGCGGGGACAGCTCGTGAGGGCGCTCGTGGACGGCGCGTTGCCACCCGGCCGCCGCGAGTTCATCTGGAACGGCACGGACGACACTGGACGAGCTGTCTCG
>JAUWLR010000029.1 GCA_030613615.1 Candidatus Eiseniibacteriota bacterium | reverse complement strand
GCGGCGCCACTCGTGGAGGTCGTCCACAAGATGAGGGTGTTCGCGTCGGGCGTACCCCGTCAGGTCACGTGGACCGTGCTTCTGCTGGCGGTGCCCGGGTCCGTCGCGCTGTTCAGAAGGACAAGGGATATCGCACTCGTTCTGGCCGGCTGGAGTCTTCTCGTTCTGGCGCACGCGGCCGCCTACAAGATCCCCGACATCGGCAGCTACTATATCCCGCTCTACGCGGCGCTCGCCGTCGCGGGCGGATTCGGTCTGTCGGCCGTGGCGTCGGGGAGGTGGTGGGGTCGAGCGGCGCCCGTCGCCGGCTGGCTCGCGGTGGCCGCCGCCGTGGCCGTGGCGGTGCCGCACGCGCGAGGCAACTGGTCGCAGAACGACCTCAGGCTGCGGAACGACGGCCGGCTCTACGTCGAGCGGATGCTGAGCTCCGTTGCTCCAGGTGGGATAGTGGTCGCGATGGCCGACAGGATTCTCTTCCCGCTGTGGTACGAACGCCACGTGGAGCGGACTCGGGAGGACTTCGCGGTTGTCTGTGTGCGCGAGCACGCCCCGCACCTCGAGCGCTGGTATCCCGACGTGCGCTTCCCGACGGAGGAGGAGCTCTGCTCCAGCTTCGAGGGCCCGCCGACCGCGCTGGAAACTCGGGTTCGCGTCTCGGTGCCGGTCGGCAACTACCTTCCGCTCTTCGTTTCGATGAACGTGGGGGAGCGTCCCGTCTACATGGACCCCGATCTCGGACGCCGCCTCTTCCTCGACCGCGCCATCCCGCGGGGGATACTCGTTGAGATAGGGGAGAGCCCCGCCGGCTCGCTCCAGGAAGACGCGCGGCTCGAACACGACAGCTTCTGGGAGTCGGTCCTCGACGAGCTGGCGGCGGACACGACGCTCGATGACCGGACCGCGGAGGTCTACGCGAAGACGCTCGCGGAGCATGGCATGCTGATGATAGAGCGCGGAGACATCGACTCAGCGATCGACGCTCTCGAGCACGCGTGTGCGCTGGCGCCCGGTGTCCCGCTGTGCCACAACAACCTCGGCGTGGCCTACGACGGAGCTGGTCGACTCGAGGACGGCGTCGCTCAGTTCGAAGCCGCCCTGGCGCGCGCCCCCGGTCTCGCAGCTCCTCACCGCAACATCGCGAGGTCCGCCGAACGCAGTGGCGACACCGAGCGCGCCAGGAGGGAGTTCGAGGCAGCCGTCAAGCTGGACCCCCACAACCCTTCCCACAGGATCGAACTTGGCGCGCATCTGGAGAGGGCCTCGGAGTTCGAGAGTGCGGAGGTGATGTTCAAGGCCGCCGCGAATCTGTCTGACGATGACTGGGGCGCGAGCCTGGCCTACGGTGATTTCCTTGCCCGGAGGAGGAGATACTCCGAGGCCGTGGCGGTGTACCAGCGCGTTGAGGAACTCAGACCGGGCTCGACCGGTGCGCTCCGGAGTCTGGGTCGATGCTACTGGGCTCTCGATGACAGGGAGGAGGCGCTTGAGGTGATGAGGCGGCTGGCGGAACTGCAGCCGCACAATCCCGCCGCGAAGTACGAGCTCGCGATGATGCTGAACCGTTCCGGGCGAGGGCGCGAAGCAGCCGCACTGCTCGACGACGTCATCCGGATCCTCCCGAACATGTGGGAGGCGAGGGCGCTCAAGGCAGGCATACTGGGCGGGCTGGGGCGGCACCGGGAGGCGCGCATCCTCTTCGAGAAGGCCGTGGAACTCGGCGCCTCAGGCGACGCCTTCTGGGAAACGTGGATCGCGATGGAGACCGCCCTGGGTGACGCGGGACAGGAAGCAGCGGTTCGGGAACGGGCGGGCAGGCCGAGCCGCTCGCGAGGTGATGACGAATCAGACGCTGTTGCAGAGTGACGGTTTCTCATGTAGTATCACACGTGATCTCGGTATACGTGATGTGTCGGGAGTGTCGGCGGCCGGTTTCCAGCCACCACCTGTGGCGAAACGGAAGAGCGGGTCATGAACACCGACGAAAGCGCGGTCCAGAGTGAACCCGCCGGCGCTCGGAGGCACGTCCGCTTCACGAGCAGGGAGATAGCTCTCCTTGGTTTGATGGCGGCGCTGTGGGGAGTGATAGAGATCACCGTTGGCGGGATGATCAAGACGTGGCACATCCCGTTCGGCGGCTCATTCCTTTCGACGTTCGGCGTCGTCATACTGCTCACGGCACGCGGCAGCGTGCCGCGCAGGTGGTCGTCGATACTGATCGGCGTCGTCGCCGCCGGATTGCGTCTCGCGTCCGGGTTCGGTGGCGCCGTCTTCGCGGCGATCGGCATCGTCGCCGAGGCGCTCATAATCGAGCTTGTGCTGAGCCTCTCGCCGAGTTCGAGGCTGCGGGTTCGCATGCTTGCCGGAGTCCTGGCCGTGACGTGGGCCATGGTTCACCCCTTCGTGGTGCAGGGCTATATCGTCGGAATGGGTCCGGCGAAGGTCTACTCACTCACTGTTGGCCTGATCACGGGGCAGGAGTCTCTCAGTTCCGCACAGGCCATGCTGGTATTCCTCTCGCTCCTGCTGGTTCACGCAGCCATGGGGGTTTGTGCCGTGCTCTTCGTTGACAGGATCATGCTCGCTCCCTACGCGCGGGCGCTCCGGTCCGTGGGGGCCGGTGACCGTGACGACGATGCCGGCGGGTCGTCGCGCGGGAGAGGTGGTGCTGCGCTTCCGGTCGTGCTCGCGGTCGCGCTGTTGCTGGCCGCGGGCGTTCCGGGCGCGCAGGCTCAGCAGTCGGAGTCGTCACGTGTCGCCGCGGGCGTGGGTCCTGCCGGAGTGTACTGGCTGCTTCCCGAGTTCACGGTGGTCGGTTCGAGGCTCTTCGGGCCCTACTCGGTGTTCGAGGTGGAGTCGGAGGATATCCACCAGGTGGGCGCCGACAACCTGTCAGATGCCCTCAGCCTCGTGCCGGGAATGGTCGTCAGGACGAACTCGCGAGGCGAGGCGAAGCTTTCGACGCGTGGACTTGCCGAGCGCGAGATCGTTGTCCTGATAGATGGGGTGCCGATCTCGGATCCGTACACCGGGTCCGTCAACTCCGCGATAATCTTGAGCGGCGCCATCGGGAAGATCAGCGTCACGAAGGGCCCGGCCGCGAGCGTCTATGGAGCGAACGCGCTCGGCGGCATCATCGAGGTGACGACGACCGGGAGCGGACGAACGGGTCTGGGTTATCTCCTGTCCGCGGGCAGCGACGGTCGGTACTCCGGCTTCGTTTCCGGCGGAGGCAGCGTGGGGCATGTCCACCTGAACGGTGGGCTGTCCGCGAATGGGGGAAGCGAGTTCGGGCTACCTGAATCGTACACCCCGGAGCGGTGGGAGGACGGGGGAACGCGGGACTTTTCGGCTCGCGAGGATATCTTCGCCTGGGGTCGCGCCTCGTGGAAGCCGTCCCGCACCGTTGACGCGTCCATATCGATGCAGGTGGCGGATGGACGACGCGACGTTCCGGCGTCGTCCAGCGCCGACCGCCCGCGATTCTGGCGGTTCCCCTACTGGCGGGAGACGCGCACCGTCGGGTCGGTGGGATGGAAGCCGAGCGACGCGCTGTTCGTCGAAAGCAAGGTCTTCTACGGGACCAATGACAACCAGCTCGCCGCCTATTCCGATTTCGAACGTACCGACCGGCGCTGGCTGTCGAGCGTGTCGAACCGGGTCTACGGTGGCTACGTCTACTCGGAACTGGACGCGTCCACGAGGCAGCGGCTTTCCGCGGGACTGAACATCAGGCGCGACGTCGCGTCACTACAGTCGGATATCGGTGAAGAGTGGCGGAACCACGAGGCCATGACCATGTCTCTCTTCGGCCAGGACGTGCTGGCTCTGGGGCGTGACGATCTGGTGGCCGTGGCGGTCAACGCGGATGCCATGGTCGGCGAAGGGGTTTCGCTGGTCAGAGTCAATCCGCAGGCTTCGTGGAGCCGGCGGCTGCCCGCAGATTACACGGTGCGCGTCCTGGGTGGGATGAAGACGCGCTTCCCGACACTGAAGGAGTGGTTCAGTCTCGAGATCGGCAATCCGGATCTCCGCCCCGAGATGAGCACATCGGTCGAGGCCGAGATCGCCAAGAGGATCCCGGGCGGCTCGAGGCTCTCGGTCGTTGTGTTCGAGCAGTGGGTGAAGGACATGATCGTGTCGGCGGGTGGCGGAGATCCCTGCCGGAACGTCGGGTCGGTGACGTCGTGGGGTGCGGAGATCGGCGCGCGTCACAGCTTCTCCGGAGAACTCGATGTCGACGTGAGTATGGCGATGACGTCGGCTCGCGATTCTAGGTCGGGCGCCGATGTGCCCTTCGTGCCGAAGACCATGTTGGTCGCACTGGCCACCTATTCGCGGGGTCCGGCCACGTGCCTGGCGCGCGTGACCCGCGTGGGGTCGCGGCCCGAGTCGAACGGCGACGGGTTACCACCCCACGTTCAGATGGACCTGAGAGGTACTTACGCAACCGCGTGGGGCGACTTCTTCGTGGGTGTGGAGAACGCCCTGGACGTGCTTTACGAGGACGAAGAGGGCTTCCCGCAGGCCGGGCGGAGGTTCGAGTTCGGCGTGATGAGGGAACTCTATCACTGAGGGCCCGTCCCGTGGATCCGGCGGGACGAGATTCCGGGGGGAAACACGGGCGACCGAGGGCGCGCGCACGCATCCTATTAGGAGGGTATCTGTGTCACGAGGATGCCCGTGGCGCGCTTGAGCCCGGTTCGGCCCGTTTCGCGCAGAGGTCCGGTGGCCGGGAGAACGTCCTACCTACTCGCAGCATCGGGGGCAAGACATCATGATCGAGAGGGTGCACTCTTCCAGTCACCACCTGGCTTCGCTTGCGATCGCGGCAGTCCTGCTGGCCGGACTGTCCGGGGCGAGTCTCGCCGCGGAGGATCTCAGGATCGAGGCCGAGGAGTTCCCGGCGTACGGGTCCTACAACATCGGCGGCGAGGACATCAGGGAGTCGTACTGCAGCTACGCGAGCGGAGGGCTCGCCGTCGATGGACTGGACATCCCGGACGAGTGGTTCAAGCTCAAGGTGACGTTTGGGTACGCTGGCTGCTACAGCTCGAGAATCGACTACCAGAGTGCGTACGACGACACCGTCCAACTCGTGGTCAGGCTGCTGGACTACCCCGTGCCCGGAGAGGAGCTCAGGGCAGACTACGTGCTGGTCGACGGTTTCGGATTTGGCTGAGGTCCCCTGCTCACCGCTGCCGGGAGCAGCGAGTTCTGCGTGGACGCCGGGACATACTTCCTGCTGGTGCAGCACGTCTCCGGCGGGATGGCCCGCGTCGATTTCGTCGAGTTCGAATCGGCGACGCCGGTGGAAGCAGCGACGTGGGGCCGCATCAAGAACCTGTACAGATAGCCCGTCGCTTCGTGCGGGCACGGCCGGACGCACCCCAATTACCTACCCATAGGGAGGGAGCATGCGCCATCTCCTTCTGATGCTCACCGTGCTTGTGCTGGCTGTCGTCGTCGCCGCTGACGCCGCCGCGACGGATGCCCGCACGACCATCGGTGACGTCCCCCGCACGTACACGCACTTCATGAACGCGCAGGAAGCGGCCCTCTGTCGCGCGAACGCCGCGGCCGGGGGTCTTTCAGCGTACTTCTTCAATCCTGCCGTCATCGCCAACCTCTCGGGCGTCGCCGGTCAGGCCACGATGCGGATGAACGTGAAGAACCGCTACTATCTGCCTGAGGGCGAGGACTACCTGAATGCGTCTGATGATGTCTTCCTCTTCTCGCAGGTCGTGGCGGCCAAGCGCACCGACATGTACGCCCTTGGATTCGGCTACTCCTGCCCGTCGTACAGGAACCTCGAAGTGGTCGGGCAGCAGGGCGGTGCTCCGTACGCGGGCGAATTCCAGGGCAGCCTCAGATTCTTCGAGGTGCTCGCGGCGGCGAGAATAGGCGTGGATGGCCAGGGAACGATCGGCGTCGCCGTGGGGATCGCGAACCTCGACGAAAGCGCCAGGGAAACGGGTCAGAGGTACATCCGCACGGCTCAGATGAACGGGATGGCGGCCTCGGTCGCCATGGGGATGACTTTTGAAGCGATGGAGCGGCTGATCTTCGGAGTGGGTTACCGTCTGAGCACGGTGGTTGACGTCGAGGGCGAGTGGCACACGGAGGACGGCGGGGCCGTCACCAAGGGCACGACGAGGACCGCGCCGGTCGCCGTGGGTGGTCTTCGCTACACCCCCGCCGATAACTACACGTTGTACGCGAGCTACATCCACGAGGGCTGGGACAAGGCGACATCGACGTTCGCACCCTACTACGATACCGGCGAGTGCGAGGACTGCAACGAGAACCTTGGAGAGAGAGACGAATTCGACAGCGCGCTCGGGACGGCGGCCGTGGGCGGGGAGGGCACGCTGCTGGACGGGCAACTCACAGTTCGTGCCGGGTTCTCGATGCCGGTCGGGTCCGGTCCCGACAGCACGGACGAGCCCGAGTACCGAAAGCTCGTGCCCGAGTACGCGGCCGGCGTCGGCGGAACGGTGAGGTTCAAGGAGTACTCGGTCGAGGCCGCCTACGTCCGCGAGCCGTACGCCGACGGAGACGAGAGCAAGCAGGCGATCAACCACGGGATCTACGTGACCGTCGGGTACGAGTTCTGACCGACGGCACACTACGTGACCGTCGGGTACGAATTCTGACCGACGGCACACTACGTGAGCGGGTGACATGAAGGTAGCGGTTGCCATGAGCGGCGGAGTGGACAGCTCCGTCGCTGCTCACATTCTGAAGGAGCAGGGGCACGAGGTCATCGGCCTCACCATGAAGATATGGCCCTGCGGCACCGATGCGGGGGGCGGCGGCCGTACCTGCTGTGACCCGGACTCCATCAGGGACGCCGGGCGCGTTGCGGGCGAGCTCGGGATACGTCACTACGAGCTCGGCATGCGCGGAGCGTTCGAGAAGGCCGTGGTTCGCGAGTTTCTCACCGAGTACGCGAGCGGCAGGACGCCGAACCCCTGCGTGACCTGCAATCGTTTCATCAAGTTCGGTCCATTCCTCGAGAAGGCGGCTGCCCTGGGCGCGACGCGTCTTGCCACCGGGCATCACGCGGTCGTCACGCGCGACGAATCGACGGGCGCGTACCTCCTGCGGAAGGGGAGGGACCGCTCCAAGGACCAGAGCTATTTCCTGTACGTCCTGACACAAGAGCAGCTTTCTCGTGTGCTGATGCCGATCGGTGACCTGACCAAGACCGAGGTGCGGGGCGCCGCCCGGGCGGCGGCGTTGTCCATCGCGGAGCGGCCGGAGAGCCAGGACGTCTGCTTCGTCCCGGACGGTGACGTCGCCGCCTTCTTCCGCCTGATGATGCCCGAGGCCATGCGGCCCGGCCCCATCGAGGACCTCGAGGGGAACGTGCTCGGCGAGCACGCAGGTCTCGCTCTCTACACCGTGGGGCAGAGGAGCGGGCTGGGGCTGTCGCGGCCCAGGCCCACCTACGTGCTGCGGATCGACGCCGCGCGTAACGCGGTCGTCGTCGGCGACGATGAGGAACTGTACTCGTCGGAGCTCACGGCCTCCGACCTCAACTGGATAGCCGGGGCGCCTCCCGCCCGTGAGTTTCGGACCGAGGCCAAGATCCGCTACGCCGCCGAGCCCACTTCGTGCACGGCCTCGCTCGACGGAGAGCGCCTCGGCCTCACGTTTGACCGGCCGCAGCGGGCTGTAGCGCCCGGCCAGTCGGTCGTTCTCTACGATGGTGACACCGTGCTCGGTGGAGGGGTGATCGACGGCTGATCACCCCTGAATGCGCCCTCAGTCGTTCCCCTTGCCACCTTCCCGAAGGAGTGGTACAATGCCCGTGGGTCGCGCTCGAATATCCGAGTGAGGCTCCCGCAGTAGGCGGGTGCTCCCCGCCAGTTTCACAGAGGAAGGAGGTCCGCTATGAAAACAGCCTTCTTCGCCATCGTTGCGGCCGTCGTCATCCTCGCCGCGCCCCCCACGTGGGCACAGGAATGCAGTGAGGAGATCGTGCTCGAGACGTTCGACGGCACGATCGTCATGCACCACCGCGAGGCCCTCTTCAACTGCTGCGCCTATCTTGAGATCGAGGTCGTCCAGGACGCGTTCGAGATCGGGATCTTCGAGTGGGAGATGTTCGAGGTGGGTCCCTGCTACTGCCTGTGCTGCTTCGCCGCGGAAGCGACCGTCCGCGGGCTCCCGTCCGGGGACTACACGGTCAGCGTGTGGAAGGTCCACGACAACTTCGACGGCACGTGGACTCACGAGCTGATCGGGACCTGGACCGTCCCGGTGAACGGCCATTCCACCGCGTCGGTCGAGACGTCGTACGTGCCGTGCATCTACACGGGCATGGCCGAGGAGCCCGACAGCTGGGGCGTGATCAAGGCGCTCTTCCGGTAGCGGTTGAGGCCCGCGTGTTCCGTGGGATCCTAAGGAGGTGGTCAGGATGAGAAACCACACCATTGCCGCCGCGGTCCTGGTCGTGTTGTTCCTGGTTTCGCTCGCCTCCGCGCAGACATGCGACGAAGAGGTGTTCATTACGACGTCGGACGGCACGATAGAGATCTCTCACCTGCAGAGCATGTACAACTGCTGCTCTGGGGTGGACAGCGAGGTGCTTCAGGACGGCTTCTGGATCGACGTTCACGAGTACGAACACCTCATCGACGGTGGGTGCGATTGCCTGTGCTGTTTCGACATCGAGATCGTGATCGCGGGGCTTTCGCCCGGCGACTACACTCTGAGCATCATCAAGCACACCGAGCACGGGGGCGTCGAACTGGTCGGGACGTGGCTTGTCACCGTGACGGGGTCGTGTCCTCCATCGCTCCTCACGACGTACGTGCCCTGCAGCGAGACGGGCATGGCGGATGGTGAGACGACCTGGGGCGTGATCAAGGCGCTCTTCCGGTGACGCGTGCGGCCCGAATGGCCGCGGTCCGGGGACCGACCCGGGAGACGTTCACCGGAGACGTACAGACGAAACGCGGCCTCGTTGAGAGGCCGCGTTTCCGTACCCTGGTGACTCTGGTATCGCACCTCGGCTGTTCGGGAACGCCGAATGCTCGCATGATCGCGCCGCGCGCTCACGCGTTCAGCCAGTGAAGCGGTATCCTATTCCGCGCACGGTTGATATCACCTCGCGTCCCGTCGCCGAGGTCAGCTTCGACCTCAGCCTGCTGACGAGGACGTCGACCGTTCTGCCGATGACCTCCTCTTCCTGCCCCCAGACGAGGCGCTTGAGTTCGTCCCGTGTGCATGTCCTCTCGCCGTTCAGGGCGAGCGTGTGCAGAAAGCGGAACTCGCGTTCCGAGAGGTCGATGGGCGCTCCATCTATCTCGACAGTCAGGTCGCCGGGATCCATCCTGACCGTCCCCAAAGAGATGGGCTCTGTGAAGAGCTCCGGGTCGTCGTTGACGGAGAGGTCGAACATCCCGTTTACACGAGTGACCACTTCGTCCACGCTGGACCAGCGGAGAACCGGCCTCTCGACCGCACCTCCCGTGAGAGCGCAGTCGTCGGCCGGGACACTGGCGCTGCACACGACGATGGTCCTCACTGGTTCGGAGGTGCCGTTCGATTCCAGTATCCGTGCGAGGTCCCTGCCGCCGATATCCTGTAGATGGAGTCCCGCGACCACCAGGTCCGGATGCTCCATCTGTACGAAGCGAAGTGTCTCTCTCCCTGACGCTGCTTCGGACGTCGCGTACCCTGCGCTTCGCAGAGCACGGGCCAGCTGGCTGAGGATGCATGGGTCGCGTTCTGCAACCAGCACTTGCTTCGGAAGTGACATTCTCTTGAACCTCCCCGGGGAGCCGCCTAGCCAGGCCCCCTTGTGTCGCGGTCTTCTGCTACAACTGGACAAGATGCAAGGACTGTGCCGAAGAGGGAGATCGGAAATACGCAGACCAGGCCGTGGGAGGTGCCTGGAGGGCGTCAGAGGCGCCACTTGTTCCTGATGTGGGCTGTCCCTGACAGAGCCCTCATTGCAGGAGGATGGCTGCGACACCGCAGCGTGCAGATGCGAGTAGCGGCCGGAACGGGCGGCGGCGTTCGGATGGGGCAGCGGGCGCGACCCACATCGGGACAGGTGGGACGAGTGTCCGGCGCTCGCAGGCGCCCGGGTTCCGGAGGTCTCCCACAGAAGTCGCCCACAGTGGTGCAGTACGCCGGGGTGTGGGCGCGGCTGTGACGGAAGTCGGCGCAGTCGCTGCTCCGGCAGCGGCCTTGCGATCAGGCTGGTCGTACCGCCTCCGTCTGGTCTCTGGCGGTCGGCGGGGCAGGGTGCTTCCGCATGACTGGTCATTACTCAGAGAGTCCTTGACGGACAATGCCGCACGGGATACCATGACGACACAGCGAACAGAGGAGGCCGTCCGGGATCTGCAGCTGGTCTGCAGTTCTGCTTTCATTGCCGGGGCCAACCAGATACGGAGGGGCATGGTGCCATGCACTGTGCCTCGGTCGTTCTACTCCGGGAGCTGCCCGGAGAGTCGCACGTCGATGCCGCCCGCCGCGGTCGGGTCGACGGTCGGCACGGAGAGGAAGGGGGCCATGGCGAAGCAAGCCTGCAAGCACTCCTGGAGCATGGCCGACGTGCGCTACGGATTCATGGTCACGGAGAGATGTTTCCGCTGCAAAGAAGAGCGCAGCTACTTCGCTGAGGAGCACATCCCGCCGAAAGAGGAGTATCGGGAGGGCGAGCACTTCTGGGACTACCTGGGAAGCTCGCAGTCCGTCAGGTTCAACCTCGAGTGCGACAAGTGCGGCGAGAAGGTGCGTCTGGACGAGCTCCTCGGCCTCATGACCTGTTCCGGGTGCACCCCGGACTGCGACTTCAACATGATCGCGCGCATCTGCGAGGCACAGAAGACGTGGGTGTACGGCGCGCTCCTGTACGAGCGCGAGGATGCTCGCAAACCCGAGACGGCAGAGAAGCTGGCCGTTCTCAGCAGGTACTTCAGCGACAGGATCCGGACACCGGGCAAGAAGATACTGGTGCTGCCCGGCTGGCTCGTGAAGGACTTCGACGTCTGCCGCTGCACGGTGCTCGAGGACGTCGGGATGTTCCAGACGGAGCCTGAGCCATCGCAGTCGTAGCGCACCGTCCAGGATTCGAGTGAGCCGCGCTTTGGCGGACTCAGCCGATCACCGCGGAATGAAGAGGAGGTCCGAACGATGACCCTGGCCGAGCTAAGCCAGAAGCTGGGTCTCAAACCGCTCACCGAGCTCTATGACACTGAGGTTCAGGGAGCGTTTGTCTCTGACATGGTGAGCGATGTGATGGCGGGCGCTGCGCCCGGCAGTCTCTGGATCACGACTCAGACCCACAAGAACGTTGTGGCCGCCGCGAATCTGGTCGACATCGCCGCCGTGGTTGTGACGAGCGGACGAGCGGTCGCCGACGAGGTCGTTGAGATGGCGAATCGGGCAGACCTGACGATTCTCACCACCGACCTCGACACGTATGGTCTTGTTGGACAGCTGCATGAGGCGGGAGTCTAGCTCCCGGCGGTCTGACCACATCGAGAGTTGCAGTTCCCAAGCGGGATCGCCGCTTCCTGCCTGCCTCCAGCCGACGACAGCAAGGAGGAGGCCGGGAATCGTCCCGGCCTTGCCCGTATGCCACGACTGACGCGCGACGGGCTCGACGCACTGAGAGCCGAACTCAGGAAGAGCACGCGCCTGGGCGCGCCCGGACGGCGCGCCCGGCTCACCGTGCACCTTGGTACGTGCGGTCTCGCCTCGGGGGCCGGCAAGGTCCTTGACGCGGCCAGGGCGGCGCTTGAGGAGCGCGCGGTGGACGATGTTGTCGTCACCACATCCGGCTGCGCGGGCCTGTGCTGCCGCGAGCCCATGGCCACGGTGGAACTCGCCGGCGAGCCGCCCGTCAAATACGCCGACCTCAACGAGAAGAAGATAGTAGAGATCATAGACGAGCACGTGCTCGGCGGCCGGATCGTGCCTGCGTTCGTGCTCGGTACCGGCGAGGAACGGATGGCCTGAGACCAGGCCAGAGCCCGGAACCCCGGGGATTCCTCCAGGACTCTGCGCTGTGCGGTCAACGTCCCAGAGGACACGCGAGAATGAACGGACTGACGATCCTTCTCGGAACGGCATCCGCTGAGGTGGAAGCGAAACTCAGCGGAGTTCTTCAGGGGGAGGGGTACGACGTCGATTCGGTCGGTCTTGCGCCTGATCTCTTCGCCCGGTTGGGGGAGCGTACACTAGATCTCGTCCTGCTGTCCGACGACCTGGCCGAGACGAACGTCCTCGACCTCACCACCAGGATTCACGATCTCCACCCGAAGCTGCCCGTCGTCGTGGTCGCGACCGAGCCGTCAGTGCGTGACGCCGTCGAGGCCATCAAGCACGGTGCCTACTACTACCTTGAGGCGTCCATACCGGACTCGGACCTCCTCGAGGTCGTCGCGGGCGCTCTCGAGCTCGAACTCGAGCTTCTTGAAGAGGTCGAGCACAAGAGGGCTCGCCGCCTCGTCAGTTTCGAGGATCTCGAGAGCATCGAAGCGATCGACTCCGTCATGAGAAAGCACGAGTTCGCGAGTTCGAGGCTCGTTGGCATCTTGCAGGATATCCAGAAGGAGATGCGCTACCTCACGCACGACGCGCTTCGGCACGTGGCCGGCAGGCTGGGGATTCCTCTCCCCAGGGTCTACAGCGTGGCGACGTTCTACAAGTCGTTCAGCTTGAAGCCGCGGGGCAGGCACACGGTGAGCGTCTGTCTCGGCACCGCGTGTCACGTCAACGGCGGCGTCAGCATACTCGAGAAGCTCGAGCGAGAGCTCGGTATCAAGGCGGGGGAGATGACGTTCGATGAGCGATTCTCCCTCGAGAGCGTCAGGTGTGTCGGGTGCTGCGGTCTGGCCCCCGTGTTCGTCGTCGACGAGGATTTCCACGGCAAGGTAACCCAGGACAAGATCGCCTCCATTCTGGAGGACTACGAGTGAAGAGCCCGTCCGACAAGACGTCCTCCAGGAAGAGCCCTCCACAGACTGACGTCTGCCCCGAGCTTGCGAGCCTGAACTTCTTCAAGAGCCAGCGCCTCCTTGCGCTTCGGCACCGCGGTCTCCTGAATCCGGAGGAGATAGACGAGTACATCGCGCTCGGCGGCTATGCCGCGCTGCCGAAGGCGCTCTTCGACATGACGCCGGAGCGAATTGTCGAGGAGGTGAAGACCTCGGGGCTTCGTGGCCGCGGCGGCGCAGGATTTCCCACGGGCATCAAGTGGGAGCTTGCGAGGAACGCCGAGAGCGAGAGCGGCAAGAAGTATGTCGTTTGCAACGCGGACGAGGGAGACCCGGGCGCCTTCATGGACCGTAGCCTGCTCGAGGCCGACCCGCACGGCGTTCTCGAGGGGATGGTCATCGGGGCGAGGGCCATGGGCGCGAGCGAGGGCTTCGTCTACGTGAGAGACGAGTACCCCCACGCCGTGAGGATGGTCACGCGCGCCATCGAGCAGGCGGAAGACTACGGTCTCCTCGGCAGCGACATCCTCGGGTCGGACTTCGACTTCAGGGTCAGCGTTGTCAGGGGCGGCGGCGCGTTCGTCTGTGGTGCGGAGACGGCGCTCATGGCCGCGATCGAGGGAAGGGAAGGGCGGCCCCGGCCCCGACCTCCGTAGCCCGCGCAGAGCGGCCTCTGGGGCTGTCCAACGAACATCAACAACGTCGAGACCTGGGCGAACATCCCGTGCATCGTCGAGAGGGGCGGCGAGTGGTACTCGGGCATCGGCACGAAGAAAAGCAAGGGCACGAAGATCTTCTCGCTCGTCGGCAAGGTGGTGAACACCGGACTCATCGAGGTGCCGATGGGAATGACACTCCGCGAGATCGTGTTCGACATCGGCGGTGGAGTGCCGGGTGGCCGGAAGTTCAAGGCCGTCCAGTCCGGCGGGCCCTCGGGGGGGTGTATTCCGGAGAGCCTCATCGATCTGCCCGTTGACTACGAGGAGCTTGCGAAGGCCGGCGCGATCATGGGCTCGGGCGGCCTGATCGTGATGGACGAGGACACTTGCATGGTGGACGTCGCGCGCTACTTCGTCTCGTTCCTCGAGGAGGAGTCGTGCGGGAAGTGCGTGCCCTGCCGCGAGGGCATCAAGAGGATGAGGGAGATACTGACGGACATTGTCGAGGCTAGGGGCAAGGAAGGCGACATCGAGAGGCTGGAGGAGCTCGCCTACGCGATCAAGGAAGCGTCGTTGTGCGGCCTCGGCAAGACCGCCCCCAACCCTGTCCTGACAACGATACGGTACTTCAGGGACGAGTATGAGTCGCACATCCTCCGCAAACGCTGCCCCGCGAAGGTCTGCAAGGCCATGATCGTGTACCGCGTGATCCCCGAGATGTGCACGGGCTGTCAGCGTTGCGTGCAGGTGTGCCCGGTGAACGCGATCTCCGGGCCGCGCTCGCAGCCGCACAACGTCGATCTCGACAAGTGCATCAAGTGCGGAGCCTGCTATGAGGTCTGCAAGTTCGACGCCATCGCCGGCGACGCCATCTACATCGAGTGAGGAGCCGATGGTCAGCTTCAGGATGAACCGCCGAATGCTCAAGGTCGAGGACGGGACCACCGTTCTCGAGGCGGCGCGTGACGCGGGCATCTACATTCCGACGCTGTGCTATCACCCAGCGCTCGAGTCGGTCGGCGCGTGCCGGCTCTGCATCGTCGAGCTCAGCCACCGGGGCCGGACGGGACACGTAGCCGCGTGCGTCACGCCCGCCGTCGATGGGAGCACCGTCAAGACGGACACGCCTGCCGTCAAGAGGATCCGCAGGACCGTGCTCGAACTCCTCATAGCGAGGTGCCCGGATGTGGCGATCCTCCGCGAGCTCGGCGAGCGCCTCGGCGTGGGGGAGCCGCCGTATCCGCTCGAGGACGAGACCTGCTTCCTGTGCGGTATCTGTGTCAGGGCGTGCCGCGAGATAGTAGGAGCCGAGGCCATCGGATTCGCCGACAGGGGCGCGGCCAGCGAGGTGCTTCCGCCGTTTGCGATGCCATCGGCGCGGTGCATCAGCTGCGGCACGTGCACGACCGTGTGTCCGGCGAGGACCTTCGAGCTGTCCAAGGTCGATGCCGTCAGGACCATGCACGGCGATAGCGACGACGTCCGCACGCGCACGTGCGTGGTGTGCGACGAGCACTACACGGGTTCGTAGTCGGAGAGCCAGCCATGATCAGCACCGGGACGACCGGCCGCGTGGGTGTCTTCCTCTGTGAATGCGGGGAGGAGATCGCGCCGGTCGTGGACCTCACGAAGCTCAGCGCGAAGATCGCGGGAGCGGACATGCCCGTGTCCGTTCACGTCACGCGCTACTGGTGCTCCGGCGCGGGGCGGCGCCTTCTCGCCGGCACGATAGAGAAGGAGGGGCTCGACGCGGTCGTTGTGGCCGGATGCAGCGAGAGAATACTGGGCCCGCTCATGCGCGATACCGCCGCGCGCGCCGGCGTGAACCGGAACAGGACCGTCTTCGCAAACCTGAGGGAGCACTGCGCGAACGTCCACGTTGGCAAGCGCGCCGCCGCCACTGCGAAGGCGCTGAGGCTGGTCCGGGCCGGAGTCGAGAAGGCACTGCGCGCGGAGAAACTCGAGCCCATCGTGTCAGACGTTCGTCGCTCTGCCGCGGTCATAGGAGGAGGTATCTCGGGTCTGACCGCCGCCCGCTCGCTCGCTGCGAGAGACATCCCGGTCACACTGATAGAGCGGGACGCCGAGCTAGGTGGCAGACTCAGGAGCATCAACCGGCTCTTTCCGTCGTACTGCGACTCCGCCGAGTACGTGCGTGAGGTCGCGGCCGAGGCATCCGGGGATCCCAACGTGGAGGTGTGGACCGACTCGAGGGTCACGGGGGTTGCCGGGCACGCGGGGGACTACCGGGTCACTGTCGAGTCCGCAGGTTCGACCAGAGAACTGAGCGTCGGATGCGTGGTTCTCGCGACCGGGGCGGATGTCCTCGTGCCGGACGGGCTCTTCGAGTACGGCCACAACACGAAGGTCGTCACCCAACTGGAGTTCGAGGCCATGCTCCGTGAGGGCCTGGGGACCGTGAAGCGCATCGTCATGATCCAGTGCGTCGGGTCGCGCAACGAGGAGAGACCCTATTGCTCGCGCGTGTGCTGCACGGCGACCGTCAAGAACACCATCACTGTGCTCGAGCAGGTCCCGAACGCAGAGATCACAGTCCTGACGCGCGGGTTCGCTCAGTACGTCGGTGACCTGGACCGGGCGCGGAGCGCCGGCGTCACGTTTCTCAGGTACGACCCCGAGCGCCCTCCCGAGGTCGGGGTCGAAACCGTCGAGGTGTTCGACGTCATCTCATCCGTGGACGTCGCGATTCGCTACGACCTGGTGGTTCTGGCGACGCCGCTCGTGGCGTACGACGAGACGGTAGAGCTTGCTGGTCTGCTGGGGGTGCCATCCGACCGGCACGGCTTCATCGCCGAGCCGCACACGAAGCTCAGGCCGGGGAGGTTCGCGCCCCGGGGCGTATTCGTCGTCGGTTCCGCTCACTGGCCCGCAACGGTCACTGAGTGTCAGAGCCAGGCGTACAGCGCGACGGCGAGGGCGGCCGAGCTCCTGCGCAGTGACGTCATCGAGCGCGAGCCGATCGTCGCGGCCGTCGATGAGCTGACGTGCCGGGGCTGCGGTGAGTGTGCCGAGGCGTGCGCGCACGATGCAGTAGTCATGCGTGACAGCGACGACGGGATGAAGACGGCGTCCATCGACACTGTGCGGTGCGTCGGCTGTGGTGTCTGCACCCAGGTGTGCCCCTCGTCGGCGGTGACGCTGAGACACCTGACACCGGGGCAGCTCCTGGCGATGGTCAGCGCCACGGCCGGGGCGTAGGCGAGGAGGGGGAGTTCTTGGCAGCGGCACGAGGCAATCCGAGGATACTGGCCTTCGTGTGCTCATGGCATCCGATGGCGGCAGCGGACAACGCGGGAGTGGACGGGCGTTCCTATGGAACCGCCACGGCCATCGTGCCCGTCGACTGCGCCGGAGTGGTCTCGGCCGCGGCGATCCTCAGGGCGTTCTCGTCGGACGTTGACGGTGTTCTGATCACTGCCTGCGGGCGTGGTGACTGCCACTACTCGAACGGCAACGAGTCCTGCGAGAGAGTCGTGCAGGAGACACGAGACCTGATGGGACTGGCCGGGCTGGCCCCACAGAGGCTCAGGCTGGACCTGTCGTCCGACGTGGACGGAGGACGGTTCGTTGACCTGCTGGATGAGTTCGCCGTTGAGCTGGCCGGACTCAACGGACGTGCAGGACGTGAGCGGCCCGCTCCGCCGAGATCCGCGAAGAAGCGGCCGTCGAGAGCGAAGGCGACGGCCAGGAAGAAGCCGGCGAAGGCGAGCAAGGCGAAGGCGACGGCCAGGAGGAAGCCGGCGAAGGCGGCGGCCGGGAAGAAGCCGGCGAAGGCGAGCAAGGCGAAGAGGGCAGCCGCGACGAAGACCGCCGCCGGGAAGCGGACGTCCCGGAAGAAGAACGCTGCGGCCGGGAAGAAGTCCGCGACTCGAGTTAAGAAGAAGGTCGCGCCGAAGAAGTCCGCGGCGCGCGCGAAGCGGAAGCGATAGGACGGACGCATGTTCGAGAAAGCCATCCGGGAAACCAAGGCTTACTACTGCCTGGAATGTGGGATCTGCACGGGGAGCTGCCCCGTCGCGCGCCTGAACCCGCAGTACTCCCCGAGAATCATGGTGGAGCGGGCGCTCCTGGATGACGACGAGACGATGCTCTCCGAGCGCGAGGTCTGGGACTGCCTGACCTGCGGAACGTGCAGCGCCAGGTGCCCCTCGACCGTCGACTATAACGAGTTCACCAGGGAGATGAGGGTCGGCGCCAGGGAGAGCGGCTTCGAGGGCGTGGACACCCACGCCGGAATCCTCCGCGCCCTGATGGAGCTCGAGGTGAGGCGGCGCGGGCGCAGGGACATCTCGTGGATCGCCGACGATCTGCGCGTTTCGTCGAGGGGCAAGGTGCTCTTCTTCACGGGGTGCCTGCCCTACTACGGCGTCGTCTTCAGTGAACTCGGCGTCGACACCGTGGGGATGGCGAACTCCACCATCCGCTTGATGAACGCGTGTGGTGTCCGGCCCGTCGTGAGCCGCGACGAAAGGTGCTGCGGCCATGACCTCTACTGGACGGGCGACCAGGAGTCCTTCAGGAAGCTCGCCCGCAAGAACCTGAAGATGATCGAGGAGAGTGGTGCCAGGACGGTCGTGTTCGCGTGCCCGGAGTGCTACGCGATGTTCAAGCAGATCTACCCGAAGTTCGTGGGTAAGATCCAGTTCGACATGATGCACATCAGCGAGTTCCTGGTGCCCCACGTCGAGAGCGGGACGCTGTCGTTCGGGGAGAAGGAGTCCAGGGTCACGTACCAGGACCCGTGCCGACTGGGGAGATTCCTCGGCGTCTACGAGGAACCCCGGGCGCTCCTCGGCAGCGTGCCGGGCCTCGAGCTGGCGGAGATGCCGCGCGTGAGATCGGAGGCGCTCTGCTGCGGGTCCAGCGCGTGGGTCGGCTGCACCAGGATTAACAAGAGCATACAGCTCGAGCGGCTGAGCGAGGCCGTCGACACGGGCGCGACGACGCTCGTTACCAGCTGCCCGAAATGCAACATCCATCTGTCGTGCGCGGCGAAGGACGAGGACACGGAGTGCGGGATCGAGATCTCGTTCCTGACGGACGTGCTCTCGAACGCGCTGACCGGTGACACAGGGTCCTGAGCGGAGAAGGGCCATACAGAGACCTCAACCGTGAGGTGACTGAGTTGGCTGGTGACGTTCTAGTCATAGGCGGAGGCATCGCCGGGATTCAGGCGTCGCTCGATCTTGCGGAGATGGGCATCCAGGTCCATCTCGTCGAGAAGAGCCCGAGCATCGGCGGCGTCATGGCGCAGTTGGACAAGACGTTCCCGACGAACGACTGCTCCATATGAATCCTGGCGCCTAAGATGCTGGATGCCGGTCGGCATCCCCTGATAGAGCTTCTGGCCTACAGCCAGGTCGAGCGCGTGTCCCGTGAGAACGGCGGCTTCCACGTGGAGATCACGCGCAAGGCCAGGTATGTCGACGAGGACATCTGCAACTCCTGCGGCGACTGCGTGGCGAAGTGCCCGACGAAGGTGTCGAACTCGTTCAACATGAACCTGGACGAGCGCAGGGCCATCTATCTCTACTTCGATCAGGGTATCCCATCGGTGATGACCATCGACCCCGACTACTGCAGGTATCTCAAGGACGGGAAGTGCGGCATCTGCGCGAAGGTCTGCGAGAAGGGTGCTGTCGATTTCGAGCAGAAGAGCCGAAGTGCCACACTCGACGTCGGCGCGATCGTGCTCGCCACCGGGCTCACGGTGTTCGACCCCACGCCGCTGACGCAGTACGGGTATGGGAGGATCAAGAACGTCATCACCGGCCTCGAGTACGAGAGACTCATCAACGCGACGGGCCCGACCGGTGGCCACCTGAACCGCCGCTCCGACGACCAGCTGGCCCACCGCGTCGCCTACGTGCAGTGCACGGGCTCGAGGGACCTCAACTACTGTGACTACTGCTCGAGCGTCTGCTGCATGTGCTCGATCAAGGATGCGATGCTCGGGCGCGAGCACGATCCAGAGTCGGTTTCGTACATATTCCACACGGACCTCAGGAACGTGGGGAAATGGTTCCAGCGATATCAGACAAGAGGAGAGAAGGAGTACGGGATCAACTTCGTCCGGGGACGCGTGGCGGAGATAGAGGAGGGCCCCGACGACAATCCCGTGCTTTGGTACGAGGACACGAGGACGCGCAAGGTCGAGAAGCTCACGGTCGACATGGTCGTCTTGGCGACCGCGGCGCTGCCGAGCCCGGACGCCGCCGCGCTGGGCGACATGCTCGGAGTCGAGGTCGACAGGTACGGCTTCGTTGTGACGGATGACGCTGTGCCCGCGGACACGAGCGCGGAAGGGGTCTTCGCCTGCGGTTTCTGCAAGGGGCCGTGCGACATTCCCGAGTCCGTGGCGCAAGCGAGCGCGGCCGCGTCGCGAGCCTCCGAGCTCGTGCTGAGCGGTGCGCCGGTCGGGAAGAGGTAACTCAAGCTGATGGAAGAGATCAGGGTAGGCGTCTTCATCTGCAACTGCGGCACGAACATCGCCGGATTCCTGGACGCCGGCGTCGTGGCCGAATACGCCTCGACGCTGCCCGACGTGGTCTTCACGCGCGAGAACCTCTACTCGTGCTCGGAAGCCGGCATCACGGACATCAAGACCGCCATCACCGAGAACAGGCTGAACCGCGTCGTGGTCGCCGCATGCACTCCTCTGACGCACGAGCCGACCTTCAGGGCCGCCTGCTCGGACGCGGGCGTCAACCCGTATCTCTTCGAGTTCGTCAACATCCGCGAGCACTGTTCGTGGGTGCACAAGGAGGAGTGGGACGCCGCCACAACCAAGGCCAAGGACCTTGTTCGGATGGGCGTAGCGAGGGCGCGCCTGCTGGAGCCCCAGGAGCGTATCCGCGCCCCCGTGCTCAGGCGGGCCGCCGTCATCGGCGGAGGCGTGTCCGGGATGACTGTTGCGCTGGCGATCGCCCGGAAGGGTCTTGACGTTGTTCTCATCGAGCGGGAAAAGAAGCTCGGCGGCCTCGTCGGACGGCTTCACACGCTGCACCCGAGCGGTCGCGACGCGGGCGAGTATGTCTCCGCTCTTGTCGAGGCAGTGAAGGCGGACGAACGCGTGAAGGTCCTCACGGGCGCCACGATCACAGACGTTGCCGGCTACATTGGAAAGTACTCCGTCATCGTGCGCTCGAGGGCGAAGGAACTCTCGGTCGAGTGCGGCGTCATCGTGGTCACCACCGGAGCGCATCCTCTCCTGCCAGAGGGGATCTTCGGCTACGACGGGAAGCGCGTCATCAGTCTCGTCGAACTCGAGAGGAAGCTCGCGAGCGGACGGCTCAAGGGCTCGAGCTTCGTCTTCATCACGTGCGCCGGGGCCCGGAACGCCGAGCGTCCGTACTGCTCGAGGATCTGCTGCATGGTCGCGGTCAAGGACGCGTTGCTCATCAAGGAGACGGTGCCGGATTCCACCGTTCACGTCCTCTATCGCGACCTCATGTGCTACGGCCTGGAGAACGAGAAGCTCCTCCGGCGGGCCAAGGAAGCCGGCGTCAGGTTCATCAGCTACTCGAAGGACGAGCCCCCTATGGTCGAGAAGGGCGTCGTCAGGGTGACGGGTGACGTGATGGGGCGGGACTTCGAGATACCCTGCGACATGGTCGTCCTCGCGACACCTCTGGTTCCCGACGACGGCGCGCAGGGGCTTTCGCGACTCCTCAAGGTCCCGCTGGACGCGGACCGGTTCTTCCTCGAGGCCCACGTCAAGCTCAGGCCGTTGGACTTCTCCAGCGACGGGATCTACGTGGCGGGCACCGCGCGCTGGCCCGGCAGCGTCCGGGAGAGCGTCGAGCAGTCGCTGGGCGCCGCGGCGAGGGCGTCGATCCCTCTTCTGGCGGGCGAGGTCGAGGTCGAGCCGGCGGTTTCCGTGCTCACGGACGAGGAGCTGTGCCGCGGGTGCGGGATGTGCGCGTCCATCTGTCCGTACGGGGCCATCGAGATGATCGATACGGATGGTGGCGTGAAGGCGAGGATGATAGAGGTCGCGTGCAAGGGCTGCGGCACCTGCGCCGCGACGTGCTACAAGCGGGCCATCACCATGATCCACTACACCGACGAGCAGATCGGCGCGCAGCTGCGCGTGGCCTTCAGAGATAAGGCATAGAGACAGGATCCGGGGACAGGACCGGGAAGGGGCGCGGAGATGGAGCCTCGGGAGACAGCGCCTCAGGAAACAGACGGGACCCATCGATGAGCGACACGTATCGTCCGAAGATAATCGCCTACTGCTGCTACTGGTGAGCGTACGGCGCCGCCGACCTCGCCGGTGTGGCGAGGCTCCAGTATCCGCCGGACGTCCGAGTGGTCAGGGTCATGTGCTCCGGCCGGGTCGACCCCGTGCTCATCATGGAGTCGTTCTGCTCCGGCGCCGACGGCGTCATGGTGGGCGCGTGCCTCAAGGGCGAGTGCCACTACTCGATAGGCAATCTCCAGGCCGAGGGCAAGGTGGAAGTGACCAGGAGGGTCCTCAGTAGAATCGGACTCGATCCCGAGCGGCTCGTCCTCAGGATGATGTCGAGCGCGCAGGGCGGCCGCTTCGTCGAGTACGTGACCGGCTTCCAGGAGGCGGTGGCGGAACTCGGCCCGCTGGGTTCCAGTGAAGGGGTAACGGGCGCGGAACTCGAGCTCAGGCTGACCGCGGCCATGAACGCCGTCAGTGACAAGAAGCTCAGGTGGGTCGAGGGGAAGTGGCTCGAGTTCCAGGAGGACGGCAACGTCTACGGTGAGATCTTCACCCTCCACGAGCTGGGGCGCATGTACGAGGAGGTCGTTCTCGACGAGTGCGCCCTCCAGGAGATCCGCCTGCGCCTGAAGCGTGGTTCGCAGACCGCCCTGGCGCTCTCGCGCGAGATGCGCATCCCGGCCCACAAGGTGCTCAGGCACCTGGCCGATCTCAGGCGCATGGGCTTTGTGGTGCTCGGAGCGACCGCGTCGGGCGAGCCACTCTGGAGCGCGGTTGTGACACGCGAACGGCCCCGCGTGTCCGGAGATGACGTGGGGCTGGCGGCAACCGGGAGTGCCCGTGGCCAGGACTGAGACACAAGCGCGCGAGAGCGCGAGCGTCGCCGGACGCGAGGATGGACGATCCGTTCTCGTGATCGGTGGCGACATCGCAGCGCTCGAAGCGGCGCTCGATCTCGCCGACGGAGGCGCCGAGGTTCATCTCGTCGAGAAGGCGCCCTTCCTGGGCGGCTCACTCACGCAGCGCGCGACCTTCCCTGACTCCGGCGTGCCGGCATACTGCCGCGCCATATCCATGATCAGAGCCGCTCGACGCCACCCGCGGATCCACGTGATGACCTCGACCGGCGTGTCCGGCGTCTCCAGTCTCGACGACGGATTCGAGGCGATACTCAGGACGGGTCCGACGCGCGTCACCGATGACTGCGATGACTGCGGGGCGTGTGTCCTCGTGTGCCCGATCAAGCCGTACGACAGCTTCAATGAGGGGTTGACGCTCCGGACCGCCATAGACTGGCCGAGTTCGCCGTTCCATGAAGCCAAGCCGAACATCGAGCGCGAGACGCCCGCGTGTCAGGAGGC
>JAUWLR010000285.1 GCA_030613615.1 Candidatus Eiseniibacteriota bacterium | reverse complement strand
ATTTGTTCCGGCGAGAGAGATGGGCGCACCTGGTCGGCGGGTCCAGCGCTGCGCACTGTGAGTTGCTGCTGTGCTGGCATCCATGACGTCCCTGGGAAACTACGGGAGTGGCGATGAATTGTGTCTCAGTTCCACCCGTAGTCGGGACTGTGGGAATGAATCAAGGGAAAAAAGTCTCTGGCCACATTTGGCAACACTTCTGGCCCAAGTACGCAACACTCCTCCCGATGAAGGGAGGAGCGTGTCAATCCGCGTTGCTGTTTACGTCTAGGTCAAGGGGCCCGGGGAGCGTCGGCCCCGTCCGCTCGACGACCCTGTGAGCGGCCATCTTTCGGGTTCCAAGGTAGGAAGGTCCACGCGAGAAGCTGTGCCAGAGACGCAAGGGCAAGTGCGATGAGGAAGATGAGCACCGCTCCCCAGGTGTTCCGCGCGGCGGCGATCACATAGATCCAGAGCCCGATTGTGCCAAAGACTAAGAGGCAATCCACGAATGTCTTTCTTCCCGAGATCATCTCTTCTCCTCTCTGCACACGTGATGATAGCACACACAGAACGATGGTTCAAGAGCTACCCTTCTCTCGGTGGTAGACCCTGCAGACCCAGGAACGGTCGAGGTTGAAGAGCTTTCCGACAGCACCGAAGGACATGTCCGCATCCACGAGCGCGACGATGGCACGGGCACGGGAAGCGTAGTTCGTCTTCGGATAACGAACACGGACGTTGGCCCATCCGGTTCCGGCGTTCTCGGGACCCGGGGCGTCGGTGAGGTGTTCGACGATCATGCGGTCGGCGATATCGTTGGCGTCGTGCTCGTCGTGTCCGGGATCGGCGAGGTAGACGGCCTTGACGACCATGGCGTGGAGGTCACGGAGTAGTCCTGGTGTTCCGGTCATGGGTTCTCCTTCGAGCCTGGGCGGGGGCGTGGGCGTGAGCTAGGTGGCCCTGAGGGCTGGTAGCCGCAGGAGACGATGAAGACCGCGATGACGATCAAGACGACCAGGGCGATGGCAGTGATGCAGGCGATCATGGGTTGCTCCTGTGCGGGTCGTTGAGGACGACGCAGTGGTCACAGACGGCGGTCTTGCCCTTGACTCCACGCCTCCAGCCGCGGGTGATGGGCTGTCCGCAGTCGACGCAGTTGAACCGGCTGTGCGTGGATGGGAGGATCCGGTACCATGGGTGCTTGCTGGAGTCGTGGCATCCGAAGGGGATCTGGGGTCCGTGGTCGTTGCGTCCACCGACACTGATCCAGCTGTCGACGGTGAGGTAGACCTTCATGCACGGGCTCCCTTCAGGCGTGCGAGTTTCTCGCGGAGCTCATCGGCGAGTTCCTGGACGCGGGTGTCGGCGTCGTGGTCGGGTTCGGTTGCGGTCGGCTGGTCGGTCGGCGCTTCGCCGGACTCGGTGTCCTGGACGGTGAGCAGATCGGGGAACGGGAGGTCGAGTTCGGCGCACTGGTCCCTGACGAAGTGTGCGAGGTCACGTGGCGGCATCTCGTCCTGGAGTGCGTCGACGAT
>JAUWLR010000098.1 GCA_030613615.1 Candidatus Eiseniibacteriota bacterium | reverse complement strand
GGCCGACGGCACGTTCCTGGTCCCGGCCGACATGCGCGCGGCTCTCTACGGTGGCTCGAAGCTGGTCGCGGAGCAGGCGCTCGGGCGCATCCTCAGTCCGTCGGAGGTGTCGTCCTACTGGTTCGGGAGAGGACTCGAGTTCGTCAAGGCGCATCCGGGACAGGACCTCAAGCTCATGGGCCGGAAGCTGCTGCTGTTCTGGAACGCATACGAGATTCCCAACCACTACGACCTGAACTACTTCAGGACCGTCTCGAAGACGCTTCGCTTCAACCCGTTCATCTTCGGCTGGGTGATACCGTTCGGCTTCCTGGGCATCTACGCATCCCGCAAGAGCTGGCGAAAGCACCTCCTGCTCTATCTCTTCGCCGGCGCGTATCTGGTCTCGCGCCTGCCGTTCTTCGTTACCTCGCGGTATCGGCTGCCCGTGGTGCCGGTGATGATCATCTTCTGCGCCAGCGGCGTCCTGTGGCTGTGGAAGCGTGTGAGGGGGCGGGAGTGGACCGGCGCCTTCATCCCGGTGGCGCTGCTCGTCGTGGCGCTGGTCGTGGTGAATCTGCCGCTGGTCGACTTCTCGTTCGGGCCGCAGTACGCCGTCATCGGAGCGATCTACCGCGACGCCGGCGATTACGGCAAGGCCGTCGAGTACTATCAGCTCGCGACCGAGGCCAGCCCGGATTTCGACCTCGCGTACAACAGTCTGGGTTCGTCGCTCAGCAGGATGGGCCGCAACGCAGAGGCGGAGCGTGCTCTCCTCAAGGCGCTCCAGATCAACCCCGGGCTTGCGTCGGCACAGAGCAACCTCGGCCTCCTGTATCTCCAGGTGGGAAGGATGGACGAGGCTCGGCGCAGACTCACCATAGCCACGCGCGACGACCCAATGCTCAAGCCCGCGTGGGAGAACCTCGCGCGCCTCGGTATCATGACCCAGGACGTCACTCTGGCCGTGTCCGCTCTCGAGCACGTGCTCGAGCTGGACCCCGGTGACGCGTACGCGCACTGGAACCTGGCCATTCTCTACGGGGGGGACCCGGCGCGCAGAGAGGATTGCATCCGCCACGCCAGGCGGGCCGCGGCTCTCGAGCCTTCGCTGAGAGCGGAGGCGGCGGAGGTGATCAGCGCGCTCACGGCGGCAGGTGGTTCCCCGGGCCAGTAGACGCGGGGTGGCCGTGGCAGGTCCGGCGCGTCCGCAATAGTCCCTGCACGCTCGTGAGAGGTCCGGCGCGCCGGCGGAAGGTGCGGCGCGTCCGCGGAAGGAGACACGCTTGCTCAAGAAGCTGACCGCGATGGTCGGGTGCGCGCTGGTCGCCCTCGCGGCCGTTGCTCTGCTCACGTCCTGCTCCAGTGAGCCGTCGCGCCCCGACATCGTCATCGTAGTGCTGGACACCGTTCGGCTGGACTACACCGGCCCCGGCGGGACCACCGAGCAGCTGACTCCCGCTTTGGACGAGCTCGCGGGGGAGGGCACCGTCTTCACGCGCGCGTGGTCCAACGCGCCGTGGACCGTCCCGTCGCACGCCTCGATGTTCTCCGGCCTCCTCCCGTCGGCTCACAAGTGCACCGGACGGCACTTCACGTTCCTGTCGCCGACCCCGACATTCGCGGAACTCCTCGGTGAATCCGGCTACCAGACGGCCGCGTTCTTCAGCAATCCATGGCTGAGCGACAGGCTGACAGGCATGCTGCGGGGGTTCGAGGAACGCTTCGTGGAGTCGGGGAGGGGAACAGAGATCCTGACCACGGTCGACCAGGGCGGCCGCCGAACTGTCGCCAACGTCTCCACGTGGTTGAGCGAGCGCAGCGACGAGCGCCCGTTTCTCATGTTCGTCAATCTGCTGGAGCCGCACCTTCCGTACCACCCGCCCGCGGACTACCGTCAGGCGCGCCTGTCGGACATCCCGCGCGACTACGTTGTGACGACAGCGATGGCGCACGAACTGAATGCCGGGCTTCGTGATCCGGAGGCGTTCGATTTCGAGCGCATGGGCAGACTCTACGGGGGTGACGTCAACACGGCGGACAGATACCTCGGTGAGCTGCTGCGACTCCTCAAGGAGCACGGTGTCTACGAGGACGCGCTGATCGTGGTCACGTCGGACCACGGGGAGAACCTGGGCGACCACGGGTATATGGACCATCAGTTTGGCGTGTTCGCCTCACTGATAGACGTCCCGCTGGTCGTGCGTGCGCCGGGGCTGCTGCCGTCCGGCACCCGTGACGACCCGGTCATGTTGACCGACATATACGACACCGTGCTCGACGCTGCCGGCATCGAGACCGGTCCCGACACGCCGCACAGCAGGTCGCTCCTCGGGTCGCCCGCGGATGCCGCCCGTCCACAGATCGCCGAGTACACGGGAGCGAACCCTGAGCTCGTGAAGCACCTCAACCACCTCAATCCCTCGCACGACACGTCACGCCAGGAAGTGGCGTACGCCAAGGTCCGCGTGGACAGCCTGGAGTTCACGGTTGGGACCGACGGGTCGGAAGAGCTATACGATCTCAAGAACGATCCCGGACGGGCGCGCAATCTGGCGCCCGCGAACCTCGCGGCCGTCGGCGCGCTGCTCGAGCTCCTGCCGGCCGTGAGGCACCCGGAAGGTGTCGACGTCGAGATCGACGAAGAGATGCGGGAGTGGCTCCGGTCGCTGGGGTACATCCGGTAGGACGCGGTGCTGGTAGGACGCGGTGCTGGTAGGACGCGGCGATCAGAAGTCCGCTTGAAGTCTCATTGCCACGGCGATGTCGCTTCCGATGTCCTCGAGACTCGGTGTCAGCACGTTCAGGGTCATGCGCGTCTGCACCGACGGGTACCAGTTCAGTCCCAGCGACAAGTTGCTGAGCCTGCTGTCGACGGTGTCGGCCTCCGTCAGGTCAAGCAGAGAGTAGCGCGCTACAATCTCCCACGCCCCCGGTCCCTGACGCTCCAGGAAGTCTCTGAAGGGCACGATCGGAGAGAAGCTCCCTGATCCGAGCGAGTATTCGCGATGTTCGCCAGTGATGAAGTAACCCGCCTGAGCCGATAGGCCCCACATCGCCATCTTGCCGGGTCCGCACGCCTCGCACGGCGAAGCCCCGTCCACCGGCACCGTCGCGCACGCTATCGAGTAGACACCCTGGAAGTGCAGCGGCCCGAAGCTGCCTGCAACCTCAGCGTTCCCCAGATTGAGGCGCTCGGCCTGGATGTCCTCAAGTGTCTCGGGGTCGCGCGTGTCCACGAACCACGGTGCGAGGTTGACCTCCGGCCTGGCCCTGTACCTCACACGTTCATCGGGGGGCACCCTGGTGCTGAACGCCAGTCCGGCGTGGACGAAGTCGCCGGACTCCTCTTCGAACACCGGCAGCGCCGCGAGCCTCGCCGTCAGGGCGACCTTCCCGGCTCCCTGGCTGTTGCCGTAGTCGCTGACATCCTGGAACAGCCCGACGGCCCAGTGCGCGCGGTGCCCCAGCCCTCTGTTCTTCAGCATCAGGCCCATGTTTCTGCCGGGGGCGAACACCGTCGGAAGACCGAACTCCATGAAGGACACGAACCTGGATGATGTCTCCGCCTCGATGCTGAAAGGCTCACGGAAGTGGCCCAGGCGTATGTCTCCGACGTACGGCATCTCGCGGAGTTCCACATAGGCATCTCTGACGATCGCCTGGCCGCCCCGGAGGTCGAAGCTGAGACGAGCCTCGTGGTGTTCACCGAGGGCCCTTGTTGCGGAGAGACGCACCATCCTGAACTCGGAACCGTCGTTCATTGTTCCGACGTGTTCCTGCAGGGCGTTGCTGGTGTGGCCCCAAACAAGCCAGTCGGTCATGAAGACCACACCGAAGCCCGTTCTCTCGACCCCGGCCGCCGAGGTCGAGAGCAACAGGCACATGATTAATGCCAGCGCGACCGCGCGGCTCCTCATGGACTATTTCCGTCCCCGCCCGCCGCCGCCCGACGGCCGTGAGCGTGAGGGCGCAGGCGAACGTGAGGGAGAAGGCTTGGAAGAAGGCCTGCTCGACTTCGCCTGACTCGTGCGCTGAGTGCCGCGATCTCTTGACTTACTACTGCGATCCAGGCTCTTGGAAGGCTGCTGCTTCGGCGCCGACCATCCGCCCTTGTCGCGCTGTTGCCAGTCGTTGCCCTGCTTGCGGTAGACCTTCCCGTCCTTGCCGGCGTACACGTCGTTGGGTCTGTTCGACTGCACCGGTCTCTTGGTCGGCGTCGGTGTGGCCGGCCGGCTCACAGGAGACGCCGGTCTTGTCGCCGGAGTGCCCGGTCTTGTCGCCGGAGTCGTTGGTCTTGTCGCCGGAGTCGCCGGTCTTGTCGTCGGTCTTCCGGCCACTCGATCTGCGCCGGTGTGTTTGATGCCCTTGTCGCGGGACTTGTAGACGTTCCGCCCTCCGTAGGGAGTCGGTTTGCCTGGCGGCCTGCTGCCTGGCGGCCTGCTGCCCGGCGGCCTGTGGCCCGGCCTGTATCCTGGTCCGTATCCCGGCCGATAGCCGTGATGGTACCCGCGGTGATACCCGTGGCGGTACCCGTAGCGGTAGCCTACCGGACCCCACCATCCGCCGCAGTAGGGCCTTCCGTAGCTCACATGAAGCCACCCGAAGCTGACGCCGACCGAGAATCCCCAGCCGGTGTAGGGATTCCAGTGGACCCCGTATCCGTACGTCACGGGTCTCGGGTAGTAGTACCTGCCGTACCACGGCCGGTACCAGTACCCGGTGCCGTACACCACGCAACCGTGGTAGACGTGCGAGCCGCCGTAGCCGGGCAGATAGCCCACATAGACGACGTCGGGCGTCGAGTCGTAGATGTACACGTACTTGACGTTCTGAACGGGGCAGTCGGCCGGGATGTTCTGTATCTCGTCGGGCACCGATGTTGCGACCTCCCACGGTCCCTCCGGTCCGCGCGAGACGAACCAGATGGCCTCATCGCAGCAGTAGTATGTGCCATCGACAAGCAGCACCGACTTGCTCGTATTGATGGCGTAGGCAATGTTGTCCCCGCACCTCTCGAACTGAGGATCGCCGTCGTACTCGACCGTAACGGTCGCCGTTTTGCGGTCCACCTCCGCCGTCTGCGGGATCGAGGTCTCGAGCACCGCCTCCCTGGCCTCCTGCGTGCCGGCCACGCTCGCGCGCACGTTGGCGACCTCCGAATCCGCGGGTATCTGGGCGAAGCTCTCGGGCACCTCATCGGGAGGCACGTGCGTCCAGGTGCTTCCCGTCATGGCATCGGACGCGTACCAACGTCCCGCCACGAGCAGGTAGTACTGCTGCGTCGCGATGTCCATGACGACGTCGCTCTCGGTGTTCTGAATGTAGAGGAGGTCCGTTCCCTCGATCGATACAAGCTCCGGCTCGCCGTTTATCTGGATGAGCTCGGCGGGCTTCGTGCGCACCACGATCTTGGGAGCAGGCTCGTCTCCCTCGTCATCCTCCGGAGTCGCCTCCTGGTCCTGCTCTGCCTCCTGTTCCTGCTTCGCTACTTCCTTCGCGACGTCCGCCACCTTTCCCGGCAGCTTCTCCGCAACCACCCAGTCGGCCGTCAGGTCCGGAGCGATATACCAGTAGTCTCCGCCCTTCAGGAAGTAGTTCCCTGTCCCCGGGTCCTGGAGGATGTAGAACGGGCTGTTCGCCACGTACTTGAGACCCTCGTAGTCCAGGTCGGCCAGTATCGGATCGCCGTCTATCATCACGAGAACGGTGGGGGAGGTGACCACGATCAGCTCGGGGGCGTCATGGTTGAGGCCGCCCTCCTCCTGTCCCAGGCCCTCGACACTGTCCAGCCCCGCCAGAAGGCGGTCCATCGACATGACCATCTCCCACTTCGGGATCTCTTCCTCAAGATAAGCAATAAGTGCCTGAACGTGCTCATCCTCAGCTGAAGGGAACTGCGCCGTCGTCACCTTCACGGACTCCAGGGACACCATCCGAGTGTCCATGTCGGTGACTACACGCGCCTCGAGCCATACGGCGCCGAAGACCGGTTCGGTCTCGCCCTTCGCTGTGACCGACACCGCCGCCCTGGCTTCCAGCCTGTCGCCGGAGTAGCTCTCGAGCTGCGGCTGGTACATGATTATCTGGGCCTTCTCGCCATCCATCTGACGGGGCCACGAGACCAGATTCTCTTCGTCCTGGCCGAGCGAGGCCGTTGGCCAGAGGAGACATGCCAGCAGAGCGAGAGCGCTGGCAAGGCGAATTCTGCGCTTGAGTTTCATCCTGTCCTCCCTATGCACTGGTGTCTGTTCCAATCGTACGAGTGCTTGTTTCACTGTACGCGTGTCTATCCCAACGCTCATCTGACGCCTGCTCACCCTCACCCATTCAGCGACGAAGCCGGATATGCTGCAGGGCATTCAGTAGCACGCTTCAACACACGATAGTAGAGGCCCTCCGACACGTGGTCAATGCGATTCCCGTGCGGTGCGTCGGGCGCGAGACGTGGCGCGGTGCGTCGGGCAACGCGCGGTGCGTCGGGCGCGAGACGTGGCGCGGTGCGTCGGGCGCGAGACGTGGCGGCATCCCCCCTGAAGGACTGAAAGCCCTTGAATACCTGTGAACCATGTGGTAGGAATTGGCGTTCCCGGCTATTCAGCCGTTCGATGGAGGTCGCGATGAGATATGCAGTGCTGGTTCTGGTCGGCCTTGTGCTGCTGGCCGTTTCCCCGCCTGCGTGGTCACAGGGTCTTGAGATAACCGCGCTCGGGGGATACCGATTCGGGGGAACACTCAAGGCAGTCGAGAATGACTTGGTCACGGAGGCCGCGCCCAGCTTCGGCCTGACCGTCGGCTTCCAGGTCAAACGTGACATGCAGGTGGAGCTCTTCTACAGCCGCCAGAACGCGGACCTCACCGTCAAGGCGGACGGGGTCCCGGACGAGCCCGAGGTCACGAGGCTCGGCGTGGAGTACTGGCACATCGGTTGGCTCTACGAACTGCGGCCTCCCGGGGGAATCCGTCCCTTCGTGGCCGTGAGACTGGGCGCCACCAGATTCGACCCCATCAACATCGATGCTGACAGCATCTGGAGATTCTCCGGCGGGTTCGGGGCGGGTGTGCGCGTCTTCTTCACGGAGAGCATCGGCGTGCGCGTCGAGGCGCAGCTGCTCTCGACCGCAGCGCGGAGTGGGAACTACTTCAGCTACGAGGGGAAGCACTTCCAGGTAGAGAGTTCGGGTGTCCACCAGGGCAGTATCTCCGCGGGACTCACCGTGGCCTTCTGGTAGACGGGGCGCCCCGGTTGCCGCGCGGGACTGCGTCGATATCGCGGCGCGACCATCGGACTGACACCGCATCAGATACGGGAAGTGGAAGCATAGGCAACAGCTCCATGGAGAAGGGAGATTGAGAAGAATGAGACCACAGCTGCTCAGGCTGTCGAGCACGATCGGGGCCGCGGCTCTCATCATCGCTGCGGCGCTGGTCCTCTGCTCTTGCGGCCTCGATTCCGGCTTCAACAGTATCGCCGACTTCGACGTGATCGTCACGATCTACGACGATCAGGCCGATTTCGGCGCCATCCAGACCTACGCCATGCCGGATTCCGTCGCCTACCTGGGTGATGACGACGGCAGGTCCGGCGGGAGTCGTGAAGACGGGATCTACGACCAGCTCATCCTCGATGAGTTGGCGGCCAATCTCGAGGCGGTGGGCTACGTTCGCGAGGAAGATCCTGAGAACAACGGCGCCGACGTCGTCGTGCTGGCCGGCGTGACGTCGACCGAGTGGGAGGTCTGGATTTCGTACCCATGGTACGACTGGGGCTACTGGGGAGATTACTCGGGCTACAGCTACTACTACCCGCCCTGCCCCGGCTGCGGGGGCTCTTACAAGTTCACGACGGGCTCTCTTCTGGTCATCATGGAAGACAGGAATGCCGCCGATCCCGATGAGGAGACCATACCCGTCATCTGGGCCGCGGGGATGAACGGACTGCTGGAGGGCTCAATTGCGGGCATCAGCAACCGCATTGTCGACGGCATCGAGCAGGCGTTCGTGCAGTCCTCCTATCTTGGGGCGGACTGAACTGAGACCGGCGAAGTAGGCCACAACACGGGGGAACGACGCAGTGAGACCACTAGTCGCAATTCTGCTACTGGCAGTGTTCGTGACCGCCGCTCCGGCTCAGTTGGCGCGGGACTACACGGGCATCTTGAGCTACAACATCGGGATGCCCACGGGCGACACGAACGACTTTATCAGCAACAGCAGCTTCCGGGGTTTCGAGATCGAGGGGCGCAGGTTCATCAAGCCGAACCTGTCCTGGAGCCTGTCGTGGCAGTGGAACACATTCAACGAGGCAACGAGCGGGACGTTCAGGATCCCGAACGGACACATAACAGGGAATCAGCATCGCGTACTCTACTCCTGGCCGTTTCTCGCCAAGGCGCACTACTACTTCACTGAGCCGACCATGGGCAACAAGAACGCTGTGCCGTTCGTCGGACTCGGCGCCGGAGCCTACTGGATCAGGCAGACCCTGGAGTTCGGGATCGTCGCCGTGGAGGAGACCAACTGGCACTTCGGATTCTCGCCGGAAGCGGGTGTTCTCATACCCACTGTTGGCGCCAACGACGTCGTTCTGAGCGCCGGATACCACTATGCCTTCGAGTCCGGCGGCTGGGGGCCGCACTCCTACTGGACGATCAAGCTCGGGATTGGCTACTCCTCGTAGGCGACGGTTGCACCAAGGCACGAAGAGCATTCACAGGAGGAACGGCATGAACTTGAGAAGATGGCTGGCCGTCGCGGTGGTTCTGGTGTTGTTCGCATCGCCCGCGCTGGCGCAGAGAGGCGGCTACGGCCGGCCTCCCACTCCCACTCCCACGCCGAGCACCGGGGGGCCGACAACGAGATTCGAGATCACGCCCGTGTTCGGACTTCAGTGGGGTGGGACCATCCGCACGTACGAGGGAGACGTCGTCTTTGAGGACAGTGGCATGTGGGGCGTGATAGTGGACGCAACCGTCGCGCATGGCTCTCAGGTGGAACTCCTCTACTGGCGGCAGGACACCAGCGTAATATTCAAGGAGCGATATCAACCGAACGAGCCGATGTTCGACGCCATCGTGTCGTACTGGCAGATAGGCGGCCTGCGTGAGATCAGGCGTTCGGGAAATGTCCACGTCTTCGCCACCATGTCGCTTGGCGCCACGCACATCACTCCGAAGGAGTCCCGCTACAGCGACGACTGGAAGTTCTCGACCATATTCGGTCTCGGAACGAAGGTCTTCGTCAGTGAGAGAGTCGCGCTCAGACTGCAGGCGTCGATGCCCCTCACGCTCCTCTACTCAAGCGGCGGGATGTGGTGCGGGCCTGGCGGTTGCTACACGTCGATCGGGGGCGAGGGCGCCGTCCAGGGCAACCTCCTCGCGGGGCTCACCTTCGCGTTCTAGCGAGGTTGGGGCGGGCGGCGCTGCGGCCCGCTTTCCAGGATCACATATGCACGGCCCGGGCGGGAAGGCCCGGGCCGTCGCGTTGTGCGCCGGGCATGGCGCGGAGCGCCAGGAACGGCGCTCTCAACCGGTGACCGAAAGGTAGCCGGGAAGTGACCAGGAGGTGTAAGTCCTCTGGGGGTCTCGGTGGCAGGAACCCCTAGCCGAACAGCAACCGCG
>JAUWLR010000163.1 GCA_030613615.1 Candidatus Eiseniibacteriota bacterium | reverse complement strand
AGCAGCGGTTTCTGTCCAACATCAGCCAGCGGCTTCAGAGCGCTGGGATGGTTCTGACACGTGTGGAACCTCGACGTGTGGTGCGGGACGGGTCATATACTCGCCGTGCGTTCAAACTGGAGGTCGAGGGTGGGTACAGGCAGTTCGCCAATTTCCTCAGGTACATGGAGCTCTTGCCTGAGGTCGTCATAGTCAACTCGTTCGAGCTTCACTCGAGACAAGTGAGACAAGGGAGCGAGCACTCGGCAACGTTGATGGTCACCGTCATAGGATACTAGACGATTCGGATCGGGGCCGGGTCCCGACACCTTTGGAGGTTCCATGAAAGGGAAAACGGTACTGATCGTGTTTGTGGCGGTTCTGGCGACCGCGGCGTCCGCGTTCGTGGCCACACGCGCGATCACGGGCACGGTGGCCGACGGACGCACCGCCTCCGTCTCTGCCGAGACGGACGCCGGAGAGATCCAGAGCAAGGGCACCGAGGTCGCGCTGCTTGTGGGAGACTTGCAGGAATCGAGCAGCGAGGAGGCAGTGACGCGCGAAGACCGGGACCCGATGGTGACGTACAAAGCCAAGCCGACGCCTAAGCCTAAGCCTGCCCCGACGTCGACCCAACCGAGGGTCCGCAGGTGGCCATCGTACACGGTGACCGCGGTGCTCATCGACGGCGACGATCCACGGGCTTTTCTCACGCTTGGCAGTGAAAGCATCAGCGTGAAGGTGGGCGACGAGATCACCGGAGGTCGTGTGACAGCGATTGAACGAGACGGAGTAACGATAGAGGGCGAGGCCGGGACGAAGAAATACCCGTTCTAGCCCCGGGAACAACCGGAGGATACTGCCGTGAGGATTTCGATTGTCGTAGTTGCTGTGGCCCTGTTGATGGCCAGTGTCGCCCCGGCGATGGCCGCGGGTGATTTCGGGGACACGCCGATAACGCTCCACGCTACTGGAACTCCGCTCATGGATATCCTGAGCGTGCTGGCGTAGAAGAGCGGGCTCAACATCGTGGCTAGCACCGACGTCGAGATGAGGGAGATCTCGATCCACCTGACCAACACGCCTGTCGAGGAGGCCCTGAACCTCATCGTGCGGGCGGCAGGATTGGGTTACGAGCGCATCGGTAACTCAGTGCTCGTCGCCCCGCAGGAGCAGCTGATGCAGGATACGGGCTTCTCGTCGTACGTCATCGAGATCCGGTACGCGGACGCCTTCGAGCTCGTGCCCCTCGTCGAGAAGGTCGCGGACAAGGTCGCGGCGGACCCGGGCGGCAACCGGCTCGTGGTCGTGGCGACGCCCGGCATGATCGACCAGATCCGCAGTATCGTCACAGATCTCGACGTGCCTCCCGTGCAGATCATGCTCGAGACCGAGGTCATAGAGATCGCTACAGACAGAATGTTTGAGCTCGGTATCGACTGGAACAGAATCATGCACCAGACCGTCATCTTCGCCGAGTCGGGGCTCGACGGCTCGCCGCCGGCGGATTCGGGGTACGACGAGGTGCCCGCGGACATGCCCTTCATCGGGCGCGGGTTCGACGCGAGCAGTGTCTACCGCCAGGCGAAGGCGCTCGAGGTCGCGCTGGACCTCCTCGAGCAGGAGGGCGGCGCGAAGGTTCTCAGCAACTCGAAGCTTGCGACCCTCAACAACCGGACGGCCGAGATTCACATCGGTGACGTCATTCCCTACACGGTGTCCAACGTGACGACCGGCGGCGTCGTTGAGGTTCAGGTGGAGAAAGAGCGGGTGGGCGTATCGGTCATAGTCACGCCGCGGGCGGCCGGTGACGGCCACATCACCGTCACGGTCGAGCCGAGCGTCAGCACCATCGTCGGGTTCAGAGGTCCGCACGACGAGATCCCGTGGACGAAGGAGCGGACGGTGAAGACGCAGGTCCGCGTCAAGGACGGGCAGACGTTCGTGATCGCCGGTCTCCTGAGTGAGGACGAGACGGAGACCATCACGAAGGTGCCGCTCCTGGGTGACATCCCGATTCTGGGCTACCTCTTCAGGCACACGGCCACGCAGGTCAAGAAGTCCGACCTTCTGATCAAGATCACACCGCGCATCATTCCGTAAGCGCGCGGCAGGAAACCGGCACGGCCGGCGACTGCGATTCACGAGGGGGCTCGCGATGCGGGCCCCCTTCCTCTATATGGAGGCTGGTTCACCGAGGTGTGCCCGGCCGGTCGGATGGTGGGGCGGTTCACGGAGGCGTGCCCGGCCGGTCGTATGGCAGGGCGGTTCACGGAAGCTTGCCCGGCCGGTCGGCGCCCGGCGGGCACCTACGCGCGTCGGACTCGTGGCTGGCGCGCCATTCCCCTTTCCGCTATAATATCCCTTGATCGATCCCCAGACGCGGACACAGGAGTCGGATATGGAGAAGTACGACGTCGTCGTGATAGGAGCGGGACCGGCCGGTCTGACGGCCGGCATTTACGCGGGCCGGGCGAGGCTCAGAACGCTGGTTCTCGAGGGAATGATGCCCGGTGGACAGGTTGTCGTTACCTCGCACATAGAGAACTACCCCGGTGTCGGGCCGACGACGGGCACCGAACTGATCGCAGAGATGAGCGAGCAGATGGCGAGCTTCGGGGCCGAGCTGAAGACGGCGCCGGCAACCTCGATCGAGAGTAGGGGAGACAGCTTCGTCGTGAGCGCCGGTTCGGACACGTTCGAGACCCGCTCGGTGATAGTGGCGACGGGGACGGCCTACAAGAAGCTGGGCGTTCCCGGCGAGGAGGAGTTCCTGGGCAGAGGCGTGTCCTACTGCGCGACCTGCGACGGGCCGTTCTACAAGGACCTCGAGATCGCCGTCGTGGGCGGTGGCGACAGCGCGCTCCAGGAAGCTCTGTACCTCACGACCTTTGCGACGAAGATCTATCTCATTCACCGGCGCGACGAGTTCCGGGCGGTGCCCATTCTCCGGGAGCGCGTTCGGGAGAACGAGAAGATCGAGTGCTTCTGCAGCTGTGTGGTCGAGCGTATCAACGGCGCCGGTGGTGTCGAGTCCATCGATCTCAAGAACGTGAAGACCGGGGAACAGATGACTCATCCGGTCGCAGGCGTCTTCCTCTTCGTCGGGCTCGAGCCGAAGACCGAGTTCCTGGGCGGCATCGTCGACACGGCGCCGGACGGGTTCATACTGACAGACAACGACATGAAGACGAACGTCAGGGGCATTCTCGCGGCGGGCGACTGTCGTTCGAAGCTGCTGAGACAGATCTCTACGGCCGTCGGAGACGGCGCGACCGCGGCTTTCGCCGCGCAGTGCCTCGTCGAAGACGACCAGTGGTAGCGACCGGCTCGCGCGCGTGCGGTCGGAGCAGAGGAGGTGCACTCTTGAAGGAGCTGCTCAAGGAAGCGATGGACTCGCTTCGCAAGAAGGGCGTGGATTACGCCGACGCCAGGCGGGTTCGCACAACGACGGAGCTTCTCGTCATGAAGAACGGCGAGATGGAAACGGGCTCCGTCACCGAGTCGGAGGGGTTCGGCATCCGAGTGCTGGACGGGGGAGCGTGGGGTTTCTCCTCGAGTTCGGACACAGCGCCTTCAGCCGTCGCGGAGGTCGCCGAGCAGGCTCTGGCCATCGCGAAGGCGAGCGCACGCGTCGGGGACTCCAAGGTGATCCTCGACGGTCAGGAAACCGTCGTCGACGTCTACAAGAACGAGGTTTCGGAGAACCCCTTTTCTGTGCCGCTGACCGAGAAGCTCAACATATTGGCCAGGTCGTGCGAGGGTATGTCGAAGGCCGCCGAGGTCCGGTTTGCCACCGCCTCGATGATGAGCTTCAGGAACGACAAGCTCTTCGTCAACACGGAGGGCAGCGACATCGAGCAGACCATCATCGAGACCGGCGGCGGCATCGCCGCGACGGCGATGGAGGGAGGTGAGCGGCAGACGAGGTCGTACCCGGCGAGCTTCCGTGGTGACTACGCGACTTCCGGGTTCGAGTTCACTCGCTCTCTCGACCTTCCGGGTCACGCTGAGGCAACGGGACGCGAGGCGGCGGAGCTTCTCCGGGCCGACGAGTGCCCATCCCGGAACACCACACTGATCATCGGGGGAACGCAGCTGGCTCTGCAGGTCCACGAGTCGTGCGGGCCCCCCATCGCGCTGGACCGCGTGTTCGGGACCGAGGCGTCGTACGCCGGTACGAGCTTCCTCGGCGTCGACAAGCTCGGTGAGTTCCGCTACGGGTCCGACATCGTCAACATCGTGGCAGACGCGACCTCGCCCGGCGGACTGGGCTCGTTCGGCTACGACGACGAGGGAGTGCCGGCTCAGCGCACAGACATCGTCCGCGAGGGTATCTTCTCCGGGTATCTGATGAGCCGTGAGACCGCGCCCCGGATCGGGCTCCGGAGCAACGGCACGATGCGCGCGGACGGGTGGAGCCGCATTCCCCTGGTGCGCATGACCAACATCAGCCTGCTGCCGGGGCAGGGGACGCTCGAGGACATGATCGCGGACACGGAGGACGGCATCTTCATCGACTCCAACAAGAGCTGGAGCATCGACCAGCAGCGACTGAACTTCCAGTTTGGCTGCGAGATCGCGTGGGAGATCAAGAACGGCCGTCTCGGCCGCATGCTCAAGAACCCGGTCTACACCGGCATCACGCCCGAGTTCTGGGGTTCCTGTGACGCGATCGCGGGGGAGGAAGAGTGGCACATCTGGGGCATCCCGAGCTGCGGTAAGGGCGAGCCGGGCCAGACGGCACACGTCGGGCATGGGACGTCTCCTGCCAGGTTCCGAGGCGTTGAAGTGGGGGTGAAGAGATGATCACCAAGGACGCACTG
>JAUWLR010000017.1 GCA_030613615.1 Candidatus Eiseniibacteriota bacterium | reverse complement strand
GCGACTTCCCGTCTTCGCCGACGCTGGCGGATCTCGACGGCGACGGGGACCTCGAGATAATCCAGCCCGGCACGGATGGCGAGATCCACATATGGACGTGGGAGGGGAACATCTTCCCCGGCTGGCCCCAGTGGCTGAACGCCGAGTGTCATTCGAGCGCGAGCGTCGCTGACCTGGACGGTGACGCCGATCTCGAGATAGTCGTCGGATGCGACGACGGCAAGGTCTACGCCTTCGACGTGAACGGAGACCAGATAGACGGCTGGCCGATCCAGACGGACGCCGAGATCTTCTCGTCGCCGACCATCACCGACCTCGACAACGACGGCGACGTCGAGATAATCGTTTCGGGCCTCGATGTGATGGTCTACGTGTGGGACTGCGACGGCAACTACGACGACGGTGACGGGGTCGAGTGGGGCAACTTCCGTCACAACAGCAGGCGCACGGGTTACTACGCCTACGAGCTCGAGGTCGGCGTGCACGACGAGGACGGGTCCTGGTCGGTGTCGGAGGCGAGATTGAGGCAGAACGTCCCCAACCCCTTCAATCCCATCACGACTATCTGCTACGTGTTGCCGGAGGGAGGGGACCGCGTGCTGCTCGAGATCTTCGATGCGGCCGGTCGCCACGTCCGCACTCTCATCGACGGGTACCGTGACGGAGGCTCTCAGTCCGTCGCCTGGGGTGGAGATGACGAGGAGGGACGGACGGTCGCTTCAGGCATCTACTTCTACCGCCTAGTCACGGCTCGCTCGCGGGACACGAAGAGAATGGTGCTGCTCAAATAACCTGCGATCTCGAGCCGCGGCATGAGGTGGCTCCAACTCCCGAGCACGAGGGACGCCACAACAGAGGCCCCGCCCGACTGGGCGGGGTCTCTGCTTTTCCCCACGGGCGCCGCCACTCTTACTGATTCGTGATTCATAATCGTGATTGGCCTTGCCGGTTTGCCGCAGAGGTGCTAGTATTGTGTCGAGCCACACGAATGCCATTCACAGGATTCGCGACGTGACCAGCGCGGCGGGACGCACTTCTGCCGCGCGGTTTGGCGTGGCTTCGTGCCACACAGCAGGAGGCGGAGAAGATGATGACAAACGCTGGCGAATGTGGTCTGCGACTCGGTGTGCTCGCACTCACCGTACTCATTGTGTGCGCCCTCTCAGGCGAGCTTGCAGCAGTGCTGGTCGATGGGGCTCCCGGCGTTGCCAAGATGATGATGTACGAGGGCTACATCACCGACGACAGCGGGCTGCCCCTGCCCGACGGCCCGTACGACTTCTGGTTCTCTCTCTATGAGTCACCTGAAGGCGGGGCGCCCGTCTGGGCGGAGGAACATCTGGCCGTCGAGGTCGTCGACGGCGTCGTTCAGGTGCGGCTCGGTGAGGGCACGCCGCCCGCGCCCCTGGACATTCCATTCGACGCACAGTACTACCTGGGCGTCCAGCTCGGTGACGATCCGGAGATGGTCCCGCGGCTACAGCTCATGACCACCGCCTACGCCTTCAGGGCACGCGTTGCCGACGAAGTGCCCGATGGTTCCATCACATCCGAGAAGCTCACGCCACTGTCGGTCACCGACGAGCACATAGCGAGCGTGAGCTGGGAGAAGATCACGGACGCTCCTGAGAACTCCGGCACGCCGCCTGGCGGTGGTGGCCCCGTGCCCGCGCGCGTCTGGCACACCAGGGGCAACAGGAACACGGACCCCGAGAGGAATTACGTCGGAACCGCCGAGGTAGTCGATCTCATCCTCGCCACGAACGGTGAGGAGCGCCTGAGGATCGCCGGGGACGGCAGCAGCATCACCATCAAAGCCGATACTCTCGCGGCGAAGTACATCCTGTCCCGCGTCTCCCCGACGGAGGGCGCATTCTTCCTGGCAGATCCGCGTCACGGCCTCAAGCGCACGGGCAACGACGACGTCCGCCTCTACACCACGGGCGGCAATCTGCTGCTTGAGGGTGGCAACGTCGGCATCGGCACGGCGGCGCCCGCCGCCAAGCTGCACATCGTATCCACGGCCTTGGGCTCGGACTCGGACATCGCCAGCTACCCCGTCCTTCTGGAGACGGGAGCCCAGGGAATGGCCATCCGGGTCAACACGTCGGGCGCGGACGCGGCCAACAACTACATGTCCTTCTGGGATTCCGACCAGATGAAGGGTCGCATCGAAGGTCAGGATGCGGTCGACCTGCTGAGCAGTCCCAAGTACATCTACTTCACCCTGATCGACGGGATTGAGCTCGGCGTTTCAACGGTGACGTTGATAGGCGACATCGCGGACGTGAGGTTCTGCGTCGGATTCGGCGCCGTAACGTGCCCGCCCGGATGGTCGACGATAGCGGCCTCAGCGGCCAACCTGGCCATTCAGGCGGCCAGAGCGGTGGGTACACAGGTATTTCTGTGGAGCGACCTCGGTGTAGCGTACGAATCTTCATCCGGCGACTACGCGGAGTGGTTGGAGCGGCTGGACCCGGCTGAGGTTCTTGAGCCCGGTGACATCGTCGGCGTCTTCGGCGGCAAGGTCACGAGGAACACGACGGGCGCGCAGCAGGTGATGGTCGTCTCGCACGCCCCGATCGTCCTGGGCAACATGCCGCCCGAGGGCCGGGAGCACCTCCATTCCAAGGTCGCTTTCATGGGACAGGTGCCCGTGAAGGTCAGCGGTCGCGTCAGGCCCGGCGACTACGTGATCCCGTCCGGGCTGGGTGACGGTGTCGGAATCGCGGTTCCTCCCGAACTCATGACCGCCGAGGAGTACGTCAAGGTGGTCGGGAGGTCGTGGGGTGAATCGGCGGGGGAGCCTGGCGCCACGGTCAGGCTCGCGGTCGGTCTCAATCAGGGAGACGTCGCGGAGGCCGTCTTGAGGCAGCAGTCGGCCTACGATGCTCTGAGAACCGAACTCGCGGCGAAGGGATCCGCCGTGCTCGAGCTTCAGATCGAAGTGGCCGAGCTTCGCGCCGGCGTCCGGGGTCTGGCCGCGCTGCAGCAGGAGGTGCAGGCCCTTCGTGGCGCCGTGACCGGATCCGTGGAGCTGTCTGCCGTGAACGCGGTGGAGCGCGAGGAAGCGACCGCGTCCGGCGGTTCCTGGTGAACGAGCCTCGGTGCTCGTCTGGCTCAGGTGCGCCGAATGCGCCGGGTCCAACGGGCGCTCAGTTCCACGTCCAGAGGATATTATGAAGAGACCACACACTAGACTGCTCGCGATCGCGCTCTTGACGCTCGTCCTGGCCGCCGTGGCTCAGGCCCGGCTACCGGATGTTCCCGCTGTTGCGAACCCGAAGTCCATGACGGTGCCCTCTGAGGCGATACAGGCGGCCGGCATAAGGTCGCAGACCGCGTGGACCCACCGCGTCGGTCCTGCAGGCGCTCTCGAGGAGGGACACAGATCCTCGAGCGTCAGCTACGACAGGGAGGGCAACCCCCTGGAGCAGATCGCCTACGATGAGAACGGCGTCGTCCTTCAGAGCATCATCAACACGTACGACGGCGAGGGGCGTCTTGTCGAATCCGTGAGCGAGGAACACACGGGGACGGCTGACGCTCGCACGATCTTCGCCTACGAGGGTGAGCGGATCATCGCAACGATGGCGTATCGCCCGGACGGCAGCCTGCTTGTCTCGACGCAGTACGAATACGACGAGGACGGCAACGTTGTCGGCTCGCTGACCGCGGTGCCTGACGCCAACATCTCACAGCGAATCGCCTTCGAGTACTCCGCGGATGGGGACGTCATCCGGTCGGTCAGCTACGACTCGGCAGGTAACGTCGTTGCCACATCGGAGACGGTCAACGACGGCGACGGGCGTCCGCTCAGATCGACGGCATTCCTGCCGGACGGAACCGTCGGCAGTGTGACGATCTACACGTACGACTCTGACGGTCTGCTTCTCGATCTGACGGTGAGAGATGCGGAGGACACCGTGCTCCAGACGGTCTCCAAGGTCTACGACCTGGACGGACTGATGGTCGAGCTCGTTACCTCGAAGCCTCCCGCCGGGATCGAGCAGACGGTCGTGGTCGAGTATGACGAGGCGGAGAAGCGACTGACCGAGCAGACGTACAACAAGCGCGGTCAGCTCGTCGGTGAGACGCGGTACGTCTACGAGTACTACGGAGATCAGGGCGACACTCAGGACTGAGTAAGGAGATCGTCATGGGGAAACTAATGTTCGGTGTTGTTCTTGCGGTTCTCGTGGCGCTGCCGGGAACGGTGCTGCCCCGGAGCGAACGCAGAACCGCGTCACCGGCCGGGATCGCATCCTCGGCATCGGCCGGCAAGGTGATACGAAGCTCCCTGGGCAGGAGCATTGCATCGGAGACGCTGACTGTCCGCGACGGGGTGCTGACGACGGCCGGGCAGGTTGCCGAGTCCGGCCCTCAGTCGGATCCGGCGGAACCGGCATTCGGCCTCCTTCCCAGCTACCCCAATCCGTTCAATCCCGCGACGACGATCACATACCGGCTGGCCTGTGCCACGCACGTGGAGCTGGTCGTCTACGATGTGTCGGGACGGCTGGTCAGGACTCTCGCCAACCGCCGGAGCGACGGCGGGGACACTCATCAGGTCATCTGGGACGGTACGAGCGACGGAGGAGAACGGCTGCCCAGCGGCATCTATCTGCTCAGACTGCTGACGGAGACGTCTGCGGAGACGCGCAAGTTGGTACTTCTCAAGTAGCCAGGCCTCGGCGGCGGGGCGGGGGACGGATGCGCGCATCGGAGTCCCTGTCGCGGAGCCACAGCGGAGGAGCGAGATCATGAAGGCTATCGGCTATTCCCTGTTGATACTCGTCGCGGCATGCGCTTGGGCTCCCGTGGCCGGAGCGAGCTGGTCGCACGACCCGGAGGAGAACAACGCGGTCTGCACGGAGTCCGGGAACCAGAGTGCCGTGCGGGTCGTGTGTGACGGCGCCGGCGGGTACATCGCGGTCTGGGTGGATGCCAGAGCCGGAGGGACCGATATCTACGCCCAGCGCGTTGACGCCACGGGCGGCACCAGCTGGAGCGCGGGCGGGGTCGCCGTCTGCGGGGCCGCCGGAGATCAGGATTCACCGCGGATCGTCGGTGACGGTGCTGGCGGAGCCGTCGTTGTCTGGCGAGACGGCAGAAGCGGCTCCGACACTGATGTGTACGCTCAGCGGATCGACGCATCCGGGGCGGTTCAGTGGTCCCCGGACGGGGTCGCTGTCTGCACAGCGGTTGCGGATCAGGACGGGGCCGTGCTCGCGCTTGACGGCTTCGGCCGCGTTTACATCGCATGGGAGGACCACAGAATTGACGCAGCTGACGAGGATGTCTACGCGCAGCTGGTTGGGTTCGGGGGATCGGTCCAATGGACTCCCGACGGCATCGCGCTGTCGGACACGACAGGAGCCCAGAGGTCGCTCGCGATTGCCCGCCGCGGCTCCGGCGGCGCCGTCGTCGCCTGGTCGGACGACAGGGCGTCTGACGGCGGCATCTACGCCGTCCGTATCAACGCGTTCGGAACCGCGGTCTGGTCGAGCGCGACGAGCCTCATTGATGGAGGTGCTACCTACTGGGATCACCCGGCCATCATCCCGGACGGCTGGGGCGGAGCGTTCATCGCCTGCGAGGGCACGATGAGCTCCGGCGAGCTGGACGTTCTCGGCCAGCGCGTCAGCGCCTCCGGAGACGTCTTGTGGGGCTCGGGAGGAGCGACCGTCTGCAACGCGGTCGGGGATCAGTACGCCGTCCGGCTGGTCACGGACGACGCCGGCGGAGCCATACTCGCATGGAACGACGAGCGCACAGGATTGAGCGCGGACATCTACGCGCTGCGAGTCGATGGATGGGGGGCTTCTCAGTGGCCCATCTATCCGTCGGGGCTGCCGATCTCGAGCGGACTGGACGAGGTGGGTTCGCCCGCCCTCGTGGCTGATGGCGCCGGCGGCGCCGTAGTCGCGTGGCACGGCGGTCAGCCGGACTATGAGGACATCTTCGCCCAGCGCGTTGACGCCGGGGGCGCCATCCTCTGGGCCTTCAATGGCGAGACCGTTTCGTCCGCGTTCGGGCAGAAGTGGGAGCCGCAGGTCGCGAGCGACGGTGCGGGAGGCGGAGTGGTTGTCTGGTCGGACTTCCGCAACGCGGGCGACTTCGACGTATACGCTCAGCGGATGGAGCGGAACGGCTATCTGGGGTATCCGGCGGCGGAGATCACCACCGTTCGGGATCACCCGGACGACCAGGGCGGTCAAATGGTGACAAGCTGGGTTCCCAGCTACCTGGACGTGTGGCCGCACGACGAGGTCGGGTACTACACCCTCTGGAGGCGGTACGCGGGGGTGACCCGCGGCGCGCGACCGCTGCAGAGCTTCCCCTGGTATCTGGACCCGCGCGACCCCGCCGCTCTCGAGCGGGACGGCTGGGCGTACGTGGGTCAGGTTCAGAGCTATCAGCTTCCGGAGTACTCCCTTGTGGTTCCGACCTACGGGGACTCAACGGATGCCGGTGTGATCTGGACCGACGTGATGGTACTGGCGCACAGCTACATTCCCGACGACTGCTGGATCTCGGAGGCGGCCTCGGGCTATTCGGTAGACAACTGGGCGCCGGGTCCTCCGGACTCCCTGAGGGCGGTGGCAGTCTGGTTGGACGTGGTGCTGACGTGGTCACCCAGCGGGTATCGCGACGAGGACCTCTCGCACTACGACATTCACAGGAGCGATGTCTCTGGATTCACACCGGATGCATCGACACTTGTCGGCAGCCCCTCCGACACGGCGTTCGTCGATCTCGATCCCGGGGAAGGGCTCTGGTACTACCGGGCCGTTGCGGAAGACGTACACGGGAATGAAAGCGGACCTTCCACCGAGGCGTGGGTCGCGCTCGCGACGGGCGTGGACGACACCGAGCTGTCGTTGGTCCTGACGATTCGCGGCAACTCGCCCAATCCGTTCAACCCGATGACGAGCATCGCGTACGACCTGCCCGAGAGTGGCCGCGTGAGGCTGGATGTGTTCTCCGCAGCCGGTGATCTCGTTGTGACGATCGAAGACGGCTTCCGGGAGGCCGGCAGACACGAGGTCATCTGGAAGGGAGCGGATGCTGCCGGTCGGGCACTGCCCAGCGGAGTCTACTTCGCGAGGCTCGAGGCGGGGGAGGAGACAGCAGTTCACAAGATGGTGCTGCTGAAATAGCATCATCAGAATCACGCTTTTCTGAGACGGGCGATGGCTGGACCCTGTTGGGTCCGGCCGTTGTCCGTCTCTTCGTTCATTCCCGGTTACGATTCACCTTGACCTGTTACTCCGCCGGTAGTAGCGTGCCCTCATAGTCTTGAGTGACTTCGGTCACTAGGGAGATGCGCGGTGCGACCCACCATGAACCTGGTCTACAAGGACGATGGTTTCGTGTTGATACAGGGCGTCGCGCTCGAAGGCGGCTTCTGACGTCCGTCCCTGCCTGAGAGGGGGCTGGAACGATGCTCGGGGAAGCGAGTCGCACTGTCTTCAGCTGCTTCTGCCATCAGGACCCGTCGATACTCCTCACGATCGACGGGCAGCTGGTTCATCTCTGCCCTCGCTGCATCGGTCTCCATCTCGGCTTCATCGCGGCGTTCATAGTGGCATCACTGTGGTTCAGGCGCGGTCTCGTCCTCTCGAGGATGGGAACGCGCCTGCTTCTTCTCCTTGCCGTCGCTTCGCTCGCCTTTGACTGGGGCGTCGGTGGGCGTCTCGGTCTCTACGCGCCGACCGCTCATTCGAGGTTGCTCACCGGCCTCGCGTGCGGTTCCGCGCTGGGCGTTCTCCTGGTCGCCTACCGGAGCAGTCTGTGGACCATCTCGATCGGCGTTGCCAGGAGCGCTGCCCCGCTTGCTGTAGCTGGTGTGATGTCCCTGTCGCTTGCTGTCGGATTGCTCGCCGCCACGCTCTCCGGATGGACGCTTCTCACCTCACTGTGTGCGGCCAGCGTACTTGCGAACGTTGTGCTGGTTCTCGAAACCGCCGTCCGCATGCTGCGTGTGCGACTGCGGCTGGCGCGGTGCGTCCCGGTGAAGGACGCATCCTACTCGGAAGGAGGTGCGGGATGAAAGGTCGAATCGTCCTCTCCTGGAGGGACTATTTCTTCCTCCTTGTGGCCGTGGTCTTCTTGTTCGGCTGCGTTGCGAGTTCGCATCGGTCGGGCAAGACCCTCGACCCGGGCCAGGCCTCGATGGGCATTGCCTACGACGGCCTGATCGATCTCGATGAGTCGGACTCCGACATGCTCCACCTGTTGGCACTGGACGGCCGGATCGGAGCGCTCGACGGCCTGGACGTCGGTCTCGCCCACACCTGGGACATCACGGGCGACCACGAGGGGGTCTACTCGACCTGGTGGGGAGACGCCAAGGTGCAGCTGAACAACCGAGACGAGGTCCTTGGTACACCCATCGTGTCCCTCGGTGTCATGAAGGGTTACGTTTACCACGAGGACGCCGACGTGCACATCACGTCGTTCCCCGTGACAATCAGTGTGCCGATGAGCGAGACGGTGACGCCCTACTTCATCTACAGGTTCGAGAACATCTCGCCGGACTTCATCCCAAGCGAGTGGACGGACCCGAGGCATGGTTTCTTCCTGGGCTCCGAGATCGAGCTGGGAAGCGCCGGCACATTCACGCCCGTGCTCGGAGTGGACGTCGGGCTCATGAACTCGCTCCTCGGGGGAGAGGGCAACACGATGTTCGTCCTGAACGCCGGGGTGAGCTTCAATACGCCGGCGAAGTAGCGAAAAGCAGCCAGGCGGGCCTCTCGGCGTTCCTCTTCCAGCAGTGGGAATCACCGAGGCAGTCGCTCTTGTCGAGGGCGATCTCGCCACGTGAGCCGGCGCGCGAAGGCATCGGGCTCCGACTCTTGAGCACCAGCGATGCCATGCAGAGGGCACGCTCAGACGAGCAGGCCCTCTGCGCGCCCTGGCCGAGTGTCCGAAGAACATCTACCGGGGGACGGTGCCTTGCGCTCACCCGCTCTGAGCTTTTTCGCACTACTCCTTGTGCTCGTCGCTGTGCCGCCTGGAGCGGGTGCGGAGACTATGGGTCCCGCGCGCCCGAGCGTCGGTCTCGTCCTGAGTGGCGGGGGCGCGCGCGGCGCCGCGCACGCCGGCGTGCTGGAGGTCTTAGAAGAGCTCCGGATACCCGTAGACTACATTGCTGGTACGAGCATGGGCGCTGTAGTCGGTGGACTCTACGCGTGCGGCATGTCCCCCCAGGAGATAAAGACCAATCTGAGGGCGATCGATTGGGACGACGTGTTCGACGACAGTCCTCCGAGACGGCACCTTCCATTCCGGCGAAAGCTGGTGGATCAGGTGGCCCTGTTCGACTTCGAGCTAGGCCTGGGTGGGCATGGATTCGAGCTCCCCGCCGGCCTTGTTGCCGGCCAGAAACTGGGCTATCTCTTTGAGGTGCTGACCCTGCGCTCCGCCGGAGCCGCGAACTTCGATGAGCTGCCCATTCCCTTCCGCGCAGTGGCGACCAACATCGATACCGGGGAGAGGGTCGTCATATGGAAGGACAATCTCGCAGAAGCGATGCGCGCGAGCATGGCCGTTCCTGGCGCGTTCACCCCCGTCGATCGTGATGGGATGATGCTGGTGGACGGTGGCCTCGTGTGCAATCTGCCCGTTGATCTGGTTCGAACCATGGGCGCCGATATCATCATAGCGGTCGACATATCCCCTCAGGCAGGTGCTTCCCAGGAGACCGCATCCTCCGCCACGATCCTCATCGAGAGTCTCTATCTTCTCATGGACCAGAACGCGCAACAGCAGCGTGAGCTCCTGGGTCCCTCGGATGTCCTGGTCGTTCCCGATCTGGGTGACATGAGTCCTGCGGACTTCCGGGCCGTGCCAGCGGCCATCGATGCCGGAGAGGAGGGCGCTCGCCTGGCGACTGAGGAACTGGCCCGCCTGTCCGTCGGCGAGGAGGACTACCGGGCGTTCCTGGAACGCCAACGGTGCCCCATGATGCAGTTGTGCGGGACCGGGGTCGTCGACCGGATTCAGATCACAGGAGAGCTGCGCGCCGATCCGCGGATCATCGCGGGCGTAGTCAAGACGGAGGTGGGAGTGCCGTTGCGGCTCGATGTTCTCAGGGAAGATCTGGATCGCATCTACGAGCTCGGCGACTTCGAGCGTGTGAGTTTCCGGCTGGTCCCTACGGGTGACACGCAGACGGTGCTCGTCGACGTGAAGGAGAAATCCTGGGGTCCTCATTTCGTCAGGATGGGCCTCAGCGCGGAGGCCGATTTCAAGGGCAAGAGCGAGTTCACCGCGCTCACCAGCTTCCTGACGACGCGAGTCAATCCGCACGGTGGGGAATGGCGGACGGAACTTCGGTTCGGGGCGGAGAGCGGGATCTTCACGGAGTTCTACCAGCCCATGGACTTCTCGGGGCTGTTCTTCGTCTCTCCGCGGATCGGCTTCAACCAGCGGCGATTCGAAGCCTTCACGGATGGAACGTTCGACGAAGAGTATCACGTTGGCGTTCTGGAGTGTGGAATGGACGCCGGCATCCAGCTGCGGAACCACGGAGAGATCCGGGCCGGCACTTTCATCGGCCAGCGGAGGGCGGCGAGCCGCCGGGGATTCCCGGCGCCGTCCGCAATCGGGGGATACTCAGCGATCGGGGGATACTCGGGGAGCTTCACGATCGATCAGCTCGACAATCTTAGCTTCCCACGCTCGGGCACATTCGTGAGTCTCCGGGGCCGGTTCTTCAGCGAGAACTTCGGCTCCGACGTCTCCTACGACAAGGCGACGATCAGTGCCTGCACTGCTGTCAGTCGAGGGGACCACGCTCTCGTTGCCGTCGTCAGGGGAGGAACGAGTCTCGGGTCGGTGCCGCCCATTTATGAGCAGTTCCAGCTTGGAGGGTTCCTGTCGCTCTCTGGCTACGAGCGCGGGCAGTTTCTCGGACCGTACTTCGCGTTGGGCGAGATCCTGTACCACCACAGGTTCGTTCGTGTGCCCCGTCCGTTCGGGACGGGCATCTATGCGGGCGCCTCTCTGGAGGTGGGCAACGTGTGGGAAGACGCGGGCGACGTCAGTGTGGACGGCCTGCGATACGCGAGCTCTGTCTTCATCGGAGCCGATACTCTGTTGGGTCCGCTCTATCTCGGGCTGGGGCTGGCCGAGCGCGGCGTTTCGTCGGCCTACATCTCTCTTGGCATGTCTGTCGTTCGGAACTGATCGGGGAAGTTCTGGATGGCGATACCGGCTCACCGATGACGGCGTTTCCAGCAGCACATATCGACGAGCTACCAGGTGGGCCAGCCGGCCGTCCCGTGCGCTCAAGGAGGTGAAGCGTGAGCAAGACCATCTTCATCGCAGTCCTGGTCGTCGTGCTCTGTGGCGCAGCGCTCGCGCATGCTGAGCCTATCGACGTCTTCGCTGATGAGCTGGCGCTGGGGGACGGTTTCATACGTCTCGGCTGCTGGAACCTCCGTCACATCAACCTGGAGGGATCCCACGTACTGGAGTTCCTGCCCGGCGCCGGTGAGGAGGATGACTTCACCATTCTGACAGAGACGTTCGCGAAGGCCATCGGCGACCTGGGGCTCGACATCGTTGCCATCTCGGAGCATCAGCGTCGGAGCGGCGAGTCGAATCGCCTCCATCAGATTCGCGATGCGCTCAACGCCACGACGCAGGGCACGTGGCACGCACACGAATCCGAGATCGGATACGGGGAGTCCGGCAGTGCGATCGGCGGCCTGCAGTTCGCTGTTCTGTGGAATGCGGAGGAAGTGACCATCGATCCCGACGAGAGCGTTCTGCTCGCGGATCTGCGTCAGCCGCGCGACGAGGAGACCGGTGAGCTGACGGCAGCATCGCATCGGGCACCCTGGCTTCTGCCTGTTGTGTCCGGCGAACTGAGCTTCGACCTGGTGATCGTCCACCTGGCGTCGGGTGGCGCCTTCCCTCAGAAGGACGAGGTCGACGCGCTCGAGCAGTACATTCGGGACCATCAGGCGACGGGCGACCGACAGCTCGTTCTGTGTGGTGACTGGAACATCCGGCCCGACACGAGCCAGGGGCGCAGACGGCTCCGGCAGCTGGAGGTCCCGACAGAGGACGGGCAGCTGATGCGCATTCTCACGGTGGATTGCACTCCTCTGTCGCTCGATGAATGGGACAGTCTGGACGATCGTGATCTCATCCGGTTCGGCGATCCAGTCGCGGACCTCGTTCCGTTCACGCACTACAACAACAACACGATCGATACGTTCCTCGACCACATCGCCATCTCCCGAGGGCTCAACGAGATCTTCGATGACCCGATCGAGGTGACCCTCGCGGACGGCAGCACGGACGTGCGGCCGGGCCTGCGCGTGGCGCGTCCCACGCTCTCGGAGTCTCAGTACCACCTTCTCACGGACCACCTCCCCGTGGTCATGACGCTTCGGACGACGTCGGAGGCCCCGGACTCGCCGGTCATCCCCCTCGGGCTGAGGATCGTGGCCGTTATCCCCAACCCGGTGGGCGTCGACTCGCAGGGAGAGGAAGTCTGGCTGCGCAACTACGGTGCCACGGCCCGTTCTCTGGAGGGCTGGAAGATCGAGGACGACGACGGAGGAGCTTGGAAGCTGACGGCTGACGACGGGACCGTGGAACCCGGAGGGACCGTTCGCGTGATCAGAAACGGGCGGCCCATGCACCTGACAAACGGCGGCGACACCATCATGCTGGTCGAGCCGGGTGTGGGTCAGGTGGACCACAGGAGCTACGGCAAGGTCTCGAGCGGGGAGATCGTCTACTTCGACTGAGAGCACACTTGAGCTGTCCTGGCGGACCCATTGCCGGGAGGCGCGGTCCGCTTCCGCACGGAGGTACCTGTGGCCAAGAACATCGTCATCTGCTCGGACGGGACAGGCGCCACCGCGGCCAAGAACCGCGGCACGAACGTCTTCAAGCTCTACGAGGCCGTGGAGCTGCACGACCACCGTGTGCACCCGGGCAGGATCCCCCAGATCACGTTCTATGACGATGGGGTCGGGAGTCAGGGGTGGAAGCCGCTGAAGCTCCTGGGCGGGGCATGCGGGCTCGGTTTCAGCGCCAACGTCCGGCAGCTCTACGCCGAACTCGCGCGCACGTACGAGCCCGGGGACAGGATCTGGCTCTTCGGGTTCAGCAGAGGGGCATTCACTGTGAGGACGGTGGCCGGAATCGTCACCAAGTTCGGTCTCCTCGACAGGACCAGGTTCCAGAGCGACAAGTCCCTTCTGCACGGCGTCAAGTGCATCTACAAGATCTACCGGCTGACCTACTCCACGGTCGTGCAGCGGTTTCTCGACAGACTCCTGAGGAGGTCCCGCTGGCTGGCTCGTCGTCGGGGCGCGCCGTGGCGCTTCGTCGGAGGCAGGCTTCACGAGGATGTTCCCCGCATTCACTTCATCGGGGTGTGGGATACGGTTGATGCTCTCGGGTTCCCGGATGACTCAGTGGCGGATCTCGTGAACTCGGTCTTCTACCGCTTCAAGTTCCCGAACTACGCTCTCCATGATCGCGTGGACCGTGCGTGCCAGGCGCTCGCGATAGACGATGAACGCGCGACGTTCCATCCTCTGCTGTGGGACGAGAGCGAGAACTCACGCTCCGGTGTCACTCAAGTGTGGTTCTCGGGAGCGCACTCGAACGTGGGTGGCGGATACCCCAAGCACGGCATGTCGCTCGTTGCGCTCAACTGGATGATGGGGGAGGCGGAGGCGGCAGGGCTCCGGTTCATCCCCGGGTTGCGGGCCGCGTATCGTGACCGCGAGAACGTCAACGACAAGCTGGCGGACTCGCGCGGAGGCCTGGCGTTCTTCTACCGCTACAAGCCCCGCAACATATGGCGTGCTTGCGAGAAACACGGCGTGATACCGGCGATTCATGTGAGCGCGTTGGAACGCGTAGCTCAGCAGACCGAAGGCTACTCGCCAGGCAACGTCCCCTGCTCCAGCACGCTTGTCGAGACCAGGAGCGCGCGGGCGCCGGGCCGCGTGGCAGCCCTGAGCGGGGATGTTGAAACGTTCCTGACGGAGAGGCTCGGTGAGTGGGCCCTCGCGGCGGGCTTCCGGCGGCGCCTCTGGAGGCCCGGCGGTGAGACACATGCGCCGCACAGCCTGCTGGATCTGGCACGGCCGGCCGCGAGTGCGAGGTCCGTCTCGCACTACATCTTCCTGGGTGCCCTCGTCGCGCTGGCCTTCCTGGCCTGGCCGGTTCTGCAGGAACGGACCGGGGCCGTCTGGCCGATGTCCGGCGAGCGGCTGCAAGTGCTCCGGGACGTGTTCCTCGCGGGCGTCTACAGTGGCGCATGGGAGGCGTTGCTCGCAGCGGTTCTTCTGTTGGTCATCATCGCATCGCTGGTGACTGCAGTGCGGGCTCGCGTACGGATGGAGCGTAATTTCTCAGAGTTCTGGTACAGCGCGCTGCCCACCCTCAGGAGGATGATGGCCGACAGACTGCCCTAGGGCGGCGTGCTTGGGCGCCGCAACGCTCCGAGCGGGCTGAGGCGACGCCGTGCGACGGGCGCCGCAACGCTCTGAGCGGGCTGAGGCGACGCCGTGCCCGGGCGGCGAGTGCCTGACCGCTCCCCTTGCCCCGAAGGAATAAACCCGCGGCTTCCGAACTGTGTCACACCTGTTGGACGACCGTTCGCCACACGACTGCCCCCCAGGCGCTCCGCGGAGCAGACGGTTCACCGCGTCTGTGAAGCCGCTTTCTGCTGGAGCCTGTCCTGCCGTTCTGCTATCATGAATTCGACCATCCGATGAGCAGGATGCGCGCTGAGGAGAGAGGCTATGAAAGCCATGTTCGATCCGGCCGTGCGTGTGCCCTGCGCAGTGTGTTCAGCAGCGCTTTTCCTCTTCCTCGCGGGAGCGCCCGCTCTCGCGGATTCCTCTCTGTTATCGATGCCCGACCCCGCCGCGGCCTACTGCGAGAACCTGGGCTACGAATACGAGATCGTCGACAGCGACGGCGGGCAGCGCGGCGTGTGCGTGCTTCCCGACGGCCGCCGCGTCGATGCGTGGGAGTTCTACCGCGGCAAGGTCGCGCCAGAGTACTCCTACTGCGCGAGGCAGGGTCTCGGTATCCGGACGAAGACCACGGACCACGGTTCCTTCATCACCGAGTGCGCGGTGTGCGTCTCGGAGGAGGGGAGGGAACTCGGGACGGTCAGTGAACTCATGGGGCTCAAGTTCGAGACGCTCAGGGGTATCGTCAGGAGCGCTTCGGAAACGGCGGGCGCTCCGACGGGCGACGACGAGGACGGCGCGACCGCCCGCAAGGACCGCCACAACCCGAAGAGACTGGCCGTGCCGGTCGGTGGCAGCCCTCCCAGCGGCGTCCCGCCGGCGAAGTTCGACTGGCGGACGATGGACGGCACGACCGCCGTGAAAGCCCAGGGCAGCTGCGGCAGCTGCTGGGCCTTCAGTACCGTCGGCGCGCTCGAGTGCAACATCCTCATCAAGGACGGTGTTGAGGTCGACCTCTCGGAGCAGTGGCTCGTCAGCTGCAACCAGAGCGGCTGGAGCTGCAGCGGCGGCGGGTTCGCGCACGGCTACCACATGCTGAAGAGGGACCCGTGTGACGGAACCGGTGCGGTCCTCGAAGCGGACTTCCCGTACAGCGCAACGAACGCACCGTGCGACTGCCCCTACCCGCACAACTACAGCCTGGACGGGTGGGGGTTCCTCGACAGATCCGTTGAGATTCCCGATACTGACATGATCAAGCGAGCGCTAATGAAGTACGGCCCGGTGTCCGTCGGCGTCATGGCGAACACGTCGTTCTTCTCGTACCACGGAGGCGTCTTCACCGGCGGCGTCTACCACGACATCAACCATGCGGTCGTGCTGGTCGGCTGGGACGACAACCAGGGTCCCGAGGGCGTGTGGTTCCTCCGAAACTCGTGGGGAATGATGTGGGGCGAGGACGGGTACATGCGGATCGCCTACGGCACGAATGCAGTGGGGTGGTCCGCGAACTGGGTCGACTACCGGGACCCCATCCAGATAGCGCTGCCCGAGGGCACGCCGGGCGTTGTCGAGCCCGGGGAGCCCGTGGCTGTGTCCGTCCGCATCGACAGGCACACCGATTCATACATCAATGGCACCGGTGTGCTGCACTACCGCCTCGACGGCGGCGGCTATGATGTCCTGCCGCTCGAGTCCCTGGGAGGCGGGCTGTACGAGGCGACGCTTCCGGCGGCTTCCTGCGGCGACACGCCGGAGTTCTTCTTCGCCGCGGCCGGCCTCAGATTCGGCACGGTCTACAATCCGCGTGACGCGGCGAGAGAGGTCTACTCGTACCCCGTCGGCACGACGGTCCCGGTCTTCTCCGACGACTTCGAGAGCGACCTGGGATGGACCGTGCAGGACGGGCCGGAACTCGTGGGCGGTTCCTGGGAGCGCGGTGTCCCCGTCGGCGGGGGAGACAGAAGCGATCCGCCGACCGACTACGACGGGTCGGGCAGTTGCTTCCTCACGGGGAATGAGGACGGCGACTCGGACGTCGACAAGGACTGGACCCGGCTGACGTCACCGGACATCGACCTGAGTGCGGGGACCGAGGCCGTGGTGGAGTTTGCGTTCTGGTACCGCAATGACCACGGTGACAACCCGAACGGTGACTACTTCATCACATACCTGTCCGACGACGGCGGCGGCAGCTGGACGGCTGCCGACACCACGGGTCCCAGAGCTCCGCTCCCCGAGGGCTGGCACAGAAAGACGATCCTCGTGAGCGAGCACGTCGCGCTCACCGACCAGGTGCGCGTGCGCGTGGAGGTAGCGGACCTTCCCGGCGGCTCGCTCGTTGAGGCGGCGATCGACGACTTCTCGGTCAGCTACCTGTGGTGCGGGGACACGGTCAGGGCGTCGGACGACCCGAGCAGACGGTCCAGCCTCGCCCTGCGACCGAACGCCCCGAACCCGTTCGGCCCCAGCACGGTCATCCACTACGAACTGCCCGGGGGTGCGCCTGTGCTCCTCACTATTCACAGTGCCTCGGGGCGCGTCGTGCGGACGCTCGTCGACCACGAGCACAGGGGAGAGGGGCCGCACGCCGTCCGGTGGAACGGGCGCGACGACCGCGGGCAGTCCGTCGCCGCGGGTGCGTACTTCTACCGGCTGGACGCCGGCGGGGAGACGCTGACCGCGAAGATGATCCTCTTGAAGTAGAGGCGGCCTCGCGGGCGACGCGGGGAAGGCGCACGGCGCGTGGGACGCCCCACGCGGCGCACACCATCAAGACAGATAAGGCGGCACCAGCAGGCCCGGGAGTCACGCAGATTCCCGGGCATGCTCTTGCCACGCATCCTGACGAGCGCTTCAGAGAAAGTCGTATTTAGGCTAAACCCGCGGGCCCACCCGGGAGTCAAAGGTTGCGTGGAGAGTGTTGGAGAGTGTGCGACCGGATTCGAAGGAGTGAGAACAATGAGTTTCAGCAGACGGATGGTCAGGAAGCGGAGGAGCCTGGGGGAGTTCAGGTTCCTCACGCGTCGCTAGCTGCAGAGGCGACTGGAAGTCCACGCACACTGAGCCTGCCCATGAGGGCGGGCTCAGTGCTTGTACGAGCAGCACCGCGACGGAAACTTGACACTTGTGATATGCTAGGTGTGGAATCCCCGAACATCAGACGAATGGACGCCGCGCAGGTGACGCGCGGGGCCGGTGGGAGTGGACCGCTGCAGCGCGCGGTCGTGGTGTGACACCACGCAGCTCTCAGGAGGTACGATGATGAGGTGGCTGGCATCGGCAGCGCTCGCAGTCGCGCTGGCACTGGCGCCGACAGCTGCCGTCCGGGCGGTCGAGCCCGCCGCCCCTCCTTCCGGACACAGCGGGCGACCCGACTTCTACACTCTGACCATCACCGTTCTCGACGGGCAGACCGAAGAGCAGCTCTCCGCCCGATGCAGTGTCGTGGACGCCGGTGGGCAACCCGTCCATCCGATTCCGGCGGCCGGCTGCTTCTACCACGCTCCCTACGGTAACTCGCCGTCGTACTTCTACTCCGTAGGGCAATCGACTCTCTTCGTGCCCGCGGGGCCGACCGAGGTGACGGTGGCGCGGGGGTTCGAGTACGGGACGGTCGTCGATACGGTGAGCGTAGCGAGCGACACGACGGTCACCCTCCACATCGACAGATGGATCGACATGAACGGCCTGGGTTTCTACTCGGGCGACTGCCACACGCACGCCAACCACTCGGGCGGCATATACACGGTCGAGCCCGACGACGTCTTGTTCATGGCCCAGGCCGAGGGCCTGAACGTCATCAACTGCCTTGACATATGGTACTTCTTCACGGGCGGCCCGGACCCGTGCAGCACGTCGGACTGCATCGTCTATATGACAGAGGAGCACAGGAGCTGCGTCTACGGTCACTCGGGCTTGCTCGGACTGAGCACACTGGTCATGCCGGCGTTCACCACGTGGTGGCCGCTCCTGATGGACGTCGCCGACGAGGTCCACGCGCAGCCGGGCGCAGCGATCATCTGCGCCCACCCCGTCACTACTGACGACTTCTTCGACATCGAGACGGTCTCGGGGAAGATGCTCGCGAGGGAGCTCCCGATCGACGTCATCAAGTACAAGATCGACGGGTACGAGCTGCTCTCGAACTACGCCAGCAGCCACCGGCGGACGATGCAGATGTGGTACAGGATCCTGAACTGCGGGTTCCGGCTGCCGGCGTGTGCAGGGACAGACGCCACGATGAGCGCGGGGTACGGCAAGCCCCCGGGCTCCTATCGCGTCTACGTCCAGATCGACGGGGAGTTCAGCTACGACTCGTGGCTCTCGAACCTGGTGGCCGGGCGGACGTTCGTCACCAACGGCCCTCTCTTCACCGAGCTGGAGGTGCGGGACTTCGCTCTCGGTGACAGCATCGACCTCGCCACTCAGGGCCCCACGTACCTCAACGGGCACGTCAGGGTCGAGTGTGAGACTCCGCTCCGCCGCCTCGACATACTCCGCAACGGCCGGGTCGACCAGACCTTCTACGCGGAGGAGGGGCAGTGCGTGATCGACACGTCGTTCATCGTGACGGTCGACGAGAGCTCCTGGATCGCCGTGAGAGCTTCCGGGCGCAAGACCAACATGGCGACGGTCGGTGACAGCCTCTTCGCGCACTCCGGACCGTTCTACTTCTATCTCAACGGGGCGCGCATACTGGAGACGGAGTCTGCTCAGGAGCTGGTCGAGTGGGTGGCGGCTTTCGAGAGGCTCGTCATCACGGAGGGGGAGTGGACCGACCCCGGTCATGCGCAGAGGGTCTTTGAGGAGATCGCCGCCGCCAGCGCGTTCTACTCGGCGCTCGCGAGCGGGGTCGCCACCGGCGTCGACGGAGAGCAGTCGGCGGAACCCGGGGCGGCGGTGGCCCGGCTCGAGCCGGCTCGCCCCAACCCCTTCGAGTCGGACTCGGTTCTGTGGTTCTCGACCCCGGCGGAGGGGCACGTGCGCCTGAGCGTCTATGCTCCGTCCGGCCGCCTGGTGCGGGCGCTCATCGACGCGAGGCTTCCCGCGGGCAGACACGTCGCCTCGTGGGACGGGGTCTCGCTGAGCGGATGCCGCTGCGGTTCCGGTGTGTACCTGTGCAGGCTCGAATCAGGCGTCGACATGGTCACACGCAAGCTGGTCCTCATGCGCTGACTCGCGCTCCCCGACATCGTCCTCGCGCCTCCTTCCTCGCTGTTCACCTCGCCTCCGTCTGATCTGCTCTTCGAGGATTCAGGGTCCCGGCGTCCCCATGGGCGGATTCTTGACTGGCCGGACCGGCTGTGGTATAATGAACGTTGAATCTCATAGCTTCACACTAACTGACAAAGGGGAGGTCGCGTGAGGACTCGAACGCGTCCCATCGGTCTGCTGGCGGTGACGCTTATCTGCGCGTTGTTGCCGTGGTCCGCGGAGACCAGCGCATACGAGTACGTCGAGGACTTCATGTCACTCGAGTACTGCGATGTGGTGAAGACGAAGGCGCTGTGGGACACAACGGAGGGGATGATCCGGCTGCACATGCGCCGGCCCCAGATCGTCGGCAGCTACATGACGCCGGGACCCGCCAACGCCGTCCTAGTGGACGGCGACTACGTCTACATCGCCGCGGATGACATCGGGGGCCTGCAGATCGTGGACATCACCGACCCCACGAACCCGGGACTCGTCGGGAGCTGCCTGACGGACGGGTCGGCGACCGCGCTCGCTCTCTGGGGAGACTACATCTTCGTTGCGGACGGCATGTCGGGCCTGGCGGTCGTTGACATCAGCGACCCCACGGTTCCCGCTGTGGTCGGAACGACGCCCACGCTCCGGATCGCCGTCGACATTGCCGTCTCCGGGAACTACGCGTTCATCGCGGACGGGTCGGGAGGGGTTGAGGTAGCAGACGTGAGCGTGCCATCGGCGCCCGCTATCGTGGCGTTCTGTGAGGTGGGAAACGAGGCCACGAGCGTGTGCCTTGAGGGCAACATACTGTACGTCACCGACAAGCTCAACGGGCTTGTTGTCATCGACATCAGCGACCCGCTGAATCCGAGGCACGTGACGTCGTTCCCCACCACCGGGGACGCCAACGACGTCGACGTCCGGGGCAATCTGGCATACGTGGTCAGTTCCTACACCGGCTGGCCGCCCCCGAACACTTCGTACCTCCAAGTGGTCGACGTCACGGATCCCAGGAGCCCCGCGCTCCTGGGCACACACACGACGCACAGTCTGGCGTTCGGGATATACGTCGAGGGTGAGTATGCCTACGTCGCCGATACCACCATCGGCCTGCGCATCGTGGTCATCGGCGACCCGACAGATCCCCGGCCGCTGTCAACCACCGACACGCCCGACTGGGCCACGGCGGTGACGGTCTCAGGGAACCACGCATTCGTCGCCGACGCCTGCAGCGGCCTTCAGGTGATCGACATCGCTGTAACGATTCCTCCGGAGGTCGTGGCGACACTGGATACGCCCGGCGACGCATACGGGATCGCCCTCGAGGGTGACATCGTTTATGTCGGCGACAGACTGGAGGGCGTACAGGTGATAGACGTGTCTGACCCGCTCGCTCCGTCCATCATTGGAGCCTACGACACGTCTTCCCGAGTGTACGGTCTCGACGTCGCCGGGAACGAGGCCTACCTCGCCGACGGAGGCGCCGGACTGACCGTCCTGGATGTGACGGATCCGACGAACCCAACTCTGCTGGGCGGCTACAACACGACGGGCTTCGGCTACGACGTCGTCGTAGATGGTGACTTCGCCTACGTCGCGGACGGCACGTCGGGTCTTCAGGTGATTGACATCACCGACCCCGCGAACCCGTCCCTCATCGGGACGTGCAACACGTCGGGGACGGCCTACTCCGTTGCTGTCGCGGGCGACTACGTGTACGTGGCGGACAGACTTGCCGGGTTCAAGGTGGTCGATGTCAGCGTTCCTTCCGCTCCCTTCATCGCCGGCGAGAGCACGGTGCCAGCGGATGCCAGGGGAGTGGTCATTGCGGGTGACTACGCGTTCGTTGCGGATGTCGGGACGGGTCTTCTCTCCATCAGGATTACTGACCCGACGGCACCCGTCTACGTGGGTGGATGCGCCGTCGCTGACGGCGGCTACGACGTTGCCATCTCTGGCGACTACGCTTACATGACCACCGGGTTCTGGGGTGTCCAGATCTTCGACATCACTGACCCGACCACACCTGCTCCGCTCGATGACATCGAGACGGGCGGATGGTCGTACGGACTGGCGGTCGACGGGGACTACGCCTACGTTGCGACCCACAGCGGCGGCTTCGTCGTGATCGAGCACAAACACCGCCGGTTCGATCTGGAGAACAACACTGTGGTCTCCCAGGTCATTGACGATTCGGACAGCGATATCATCAGCGCCCGGCTGACGACCGTGCAGACGGATTACATCGAGTGGAACGTGAGCGCTGACGGAGGGACGCATTGGGAACTGATCATTGCAGACGGTTCCATGTACGAGTTCGCGTACCCGGGCACGCTGCTCATGTGGCGGACCGCCCACTACTACAGCAGCGAGCAGGCGAACCCAACATGCACCTGGATGTCGATCGAGTACTTCAAGACCGAGCCCGGCATAGACGACGGCCTGCCGACGTCGCTGGCGCTCAGGCAGAACGCGCCGAACCCGTTCAGCGGCGGGACCACCGTCAGGTACGACATCCCGCGGGATGGGCTGACCGCGAGGATCGAGATCTTCGCCGTGAACGGCAGGCGGGTGCGCGTGCTCGCTGACGGTCCGCAGGCCGCTGGTGCGAAGAGCGTCACGTGGGACGGCAGGGACGAACGCGGCCTGGCCGTAGCCTCGGGCGTCTACTACTGCCGCATGGCGGCAGCGGACTACGAAAGGTCCATCAAGCTTCTTCTCGTGCGCTAGCGCGGGGACGGTCCCTGAGGGGGGACTGAAAGGGCTCCGCCGGCTCCGTCGGCGGAGCCCTTCCTCTTTCCATCGCCCTATCTCCTGCTCACCACGAGCACGCGGATGTGGTAGACTCCTCGGACACACAATAGCCAGACCCATCCGAGTTCTCCGGGGGAGGACGGAACGATGCGTGCGCTCAACACGGGAGTGGTGCTCATGACAGCCGCGCTTCTCACGCTGGCCGGCGGTGCGGTGGCAGACGAGGTGACCTTCTCGTTCGTGCCGCCGGACGGCTGGCAGGTCGAAGGCATATCGATTCGCGGCAGCTTCAACGACTGGGGCGAGACGCCCATGGAGCAGGGCGACGACGGAACGTGGTCCGCCGTGGTCGAGCTCGAGCCGGGGGAGTACGAGTACAAGTTCTTCATCAACGGGGAGTGGCCCCACGACATGGAGACCTGGCTCGACGGGTTCCCCGTCGACGAGACGGGCGACGGCTACACCGACGACGGACACGGCGGGCAGAACGCGGTTCGTGTCGTCGGGGGGACGGGTAGCGGGGCGCACCTGGCCGCTGAGGAGATGTTCCCACCGGCGCCGGAGCTTCTGGACGGCTTTGCACGCATACACTACTACCGCCCGAGGGGCGGATACGGCGGGTGGGGACTTCACGTGTGGGGCGACACCAACGAGTCCGTCGAGTGGACATCGCCGCTTCCGCCGACCGGGCGCGACGAGCACGGTCTCTACTGGGACCTGAGTCTCAAGGACGGCGCGGAGAGCGTGGGCTTCATCGTGCACAAGGGCGACACGAAGGACCCCGGGCCTGACATGCGGCTGACGCCCTCCGAGCACGGGCACGAGATCTGGCTGGTATCCGGCCTCACGGACCTTGGGAACGAGCCGCCGGACATCGCGAGCCTGGCTCTGGGCGACCTGTCCCGCGCCAGGGCGTGCTGGGTTGACGCCGGCACTGTCGCGATGACAGTCAGGAAGGCCGAGGGCAACGTCTACCGCCTGCATTCGAGTCCCGAAGCGGCGCTCGCGCTCACGTCCGAGGGCGTGACGGGCGGGGAGGAGCTCGTCCTGGACTACGAACCGAACGGTCTCCCGGAGACGGTCAAGGCGAAGTTCCCGCACCTCAAGGGCTACTCCGCGTTCAGGCTCGCCGAGGCCGATCTCGCGCGAGTGCCTGCGCTCCTCAAGGGGCAGCTCGCCGTCTCGGTCACTGACGCCGACGGGAAGCTCCGGGACGCGACCGGTGTGCAGATTCCCGGCGTGCTCGATGATCTCTTCGCCTACGACGGTCCCCTGGGTGTTACGTGGGACGACGGTGTTCCGGCCATCACGGTCTGGGCTCCGACGGCGCGTGCGGTGACGCTCCATCTCTTCGACGGTCCGGGCGACCCCGAGCCCTCCGCCGTGGTACCGATGAGTGAGACCGCGGGCGTCTGGAGCGCCCAGGGCTCGCCCGAATGGAATAACAGGTTCTACGTGTATGAGGTCGAGGTCTTCATGCCTCAGACGGGGGCAGTCGAGAAGAACATCGCGACGGACCCGTATTCACTCGGGCTCTCGATGAACAGCCGGCGCAGCCAGATCGTCGACCTCGCGGACCCGGTACTCATACCGGACGGGTGGCACGAGCTCTCGAAGCCCGCACTGGAGGCGCCGGAGGACATCGTCCTCTACGAGCTTCACGTCCGCGACTTCAGCGCAAGCGACCCGACGTGCCCCGGCGAGTTCGTGGGCACATACAAAGCGTTCACGGTCGACTCGAACGGCACGCGCCACCTCGAGGCGCTCGCGGAGGCCGGGCTGACGCACGTGCACCTGCTTCCCGCGTTCGACATCGCCTCCGTCAACGAGGACAAGTCGACGTGGCTGGACACCGGCAACCTCTCGCAGTACCCGCCGGACTCCGACAGGCAGCAGGCGGCCGTCTCGGGCATCAACGATCAGGACCCCTACAACTGGGGCTACGACCCGTACCACTACGGCGTGCCCGAGGGTAGCTACGCGACCGACCCCGACGGATCGAAGCGCATACTCGAGTTTCGGGAGATGGTCAAGGCGCTGTCCGACATGGGCCTCAGGGTCGTCATGGATGTCGTCTACAATCACACGCACGCGAGCGGCGTGGCGGGCAAGTCAGTTCTGGACAAAGTCGTCCCGGGCTACTACCACCGGCTGAACCGCGACGGCTTGATCGAGACGAGCACGTGCTGTCAGAACACGGCGACCGAGCACTACATGATGGGGCGGCTCATGGTCGATGACCTCGTCCACTGGGCGACCGACTTCAAGGTCGACGGCTTCCGCTTCGACCTCATGGGCCATCACATGGTGGCCGACATGGAGGGTGCGCGCGACGCGCTGCACGCGCTCCGCCCCGAGACCGACGGAGTGGACGGAGAGGCCATCTATCTCTACGGCGAGGGCTGGGACTTCGGCGAGCTGCAGGGCGGCAAGCGCGGCATGAATGCGACGCAGCACAACATGGCGGGCACCGGCGTCGGTTCGTTCAACGACCGCATCCGCGATGCCATCCGCGGGGGCGGAGCGTTCAGCGACCGACGCGAACAGGGCTTCGCCACGGGCATGTTCCTCGACTCGAACGGCTACAACAAGGGAGCCGGCCCGGACCGCGGGACACTCCTCAATCAGATGGACAGGATTCGGATAGGCATGGCCGGCAATCTCGCGGCCTACCGCTTCGTCGATCACACAGGACGCGAGATGCGCGGGGGGATGTTCGAGAGCGTCGGGTACGCCGCCGACCCGGGCGAGGCCGTCAACTACTGCTCGGCCCACGACAACGAGACGTTCTTCGACAAGATCCAGTACTCGGCCGCTCCGTCGGCGACGCTGGACGACCGGGTCCGGATGCAGAAGCTCGGCCTCTCGATCGTGGCTCTCGGACAGGGCGTCCCGTTCTTCCACGCAGGGTCCGACATGCTGCGCTCGAAGTCCATGGAGGCCGACAGCTACAACGCCGGGGACTGGTTCAACAAGCTCGACTGGAGCTACCAGTCGAACAACTACGCGGTCGGCCTTCCTTCCGCCGAGAAGAACTACGATCGCTGGGACATCATCCGTCCGCTCCTGGCGCGGGAGGACATCAGGCCGGGCAGGGATGAGATCCTGGCGACGGTGCATCACTTCCGTGAGATGCTGCGGATCAGGCAAGGCTCACCGCTCTTCCGACTGCGCACCGCCGAGGACGTGATGGCACGCGTCCGGTTCCTGAACACCGGGCCGAAACAGATCCCCGGCCTCATCGTTATGAGCATCACGGATCAGCTGGACGGCGTGAAGCCCATCGACCCGGTCAACAAGCGTGTGGTCGTGCTCATCAACGCGACGAAGGAGCCGGTGACCTTCAGCCACCTCGACCTCAAGGGCGCCGCGCTCCGGCTTCACCCGGTGCAGTTGACCTCGCGCGACGAGGCGGTCAAGCAGGCGACCTACGACGAGCAGAAGGTCATCTTCACGATCCCGGCGCGGACGACGTCGGTGTTTGTGGAGAGGGACTAGCGCTGGACAGGAGCGTTCTCGGACCCGGTGTGGTGTGGCCGCAGGCCGACCCGGCAGGGCCCGGACAGGTGACCCGCTATCCAGACAGGTGGCCCGCGATGAGGACAGGTGACTCGCTATCCAGACAGGTGACCCGCGATGAGGAGTAGACGATCCCGGCTGTTGGTCTGTGCCGTGCTGGTGGCCGTCGGGCTGCTCGCACTGGGCCCGCGGATGCGCGTGGCGTACCTGACCACGCTCCTGCTCCTCGAGCTGCCGACGCCCGAGACGGACGGACCCATCGCGCGCCGCCTGCCCGACCCGCAGATCGAGCGCGTGACGTTCGAGGGCGCGGGCCGCGCGATGATCGCCGACGTCTACCGCCCGGCCTTGGGCTCGCGCCGTTCGCGCCGCCCCGGCATCGTCCTGAACCACGGCGTGGCCGCCGGGGGTATGAACGACCTGCGTCTCACCAACTTCGCCGACGCTCTGGCGAGAGCAGGCTACGTCGCGCTGGTTCCCGAGTTCATCAACCTGAAGGAGTTCCGCGTCCGTCCCTCGGACGTGAATGAGATGGTGGGCTCGTACGAGTATCTCGAGCGGCTTCCCGACGTCAATCCCGACCGAGTGGGATTCTTCGGCTTCAGCTACGCGGGCGGACTCGCGGTGCTCGCCGCGAACGATCCCTGCATCTCCGAGCGCGTGCGGTTCTGCTTCCTGCTGGGTACCTACTACGATCTCAGGAGCATCGTCACCTACGCGACGACCGGCTACTACCTGGAGGACGGGGAGTGGGTCTACATGAAGCCGCGGCACACGGGGAAGTGGGCAGTTCTGCGGAACAGCCTGCGGCTTGTAGGGGACGGCACCGATCGACGGCTTCTTGCGCGCATAGCGAACTCGAAGCTCGAGGACGACACGTGCGATGTCTCGGCGTCGGCCGACTCGCTGGGGGAGGAGGGCGCACTCCTCTACGAGCTCATGATGAACGGGGACCCGGACGCCGCCGCAGGGATCATCGACCGCCTGAGCCCCCGGATCCTTGCCTACTTCGACGAACTCTCGATGCCGGGGAACATGGAGAACGTGACCGCGCGCCTCATCATCGTCCACGGCCGCGATGACAACCTGATGCCCTACACGGAGAGCATTCTCCTCGCGGAGAACGCTCCACCGAAGGCGATCGCTGAGCTCAGGATCCTCGAGTCTATCCAGCACGTGGATCTCGAGTTCAGTTGGGAGGGCGGCCCCGCGGGCTGGGCCGCGACGCTCGCCGAAATCGGCAGGGTCTACTCGCTCATGTACGCGGTTCTGGCGGAGGGGCTGCTGTAGCGGCGCAATGGGATCAAGCGGCTCGCCCGGATGAGAAGACGGCCCGTCCATGGACGGGCCGCTCTCGTCAGATGCTGTCAGCGTTGTCGTGCTACCGAAGCAGCACGATGCTCTTCGAATCGCACTTGCCGCCCGCGTCCATCCGCACGAAGTAGACACCCGAGGCCAGCGCCCTGCCGCCGTCGTCCGTTCCGTTCCATATGACCTTGTTCCGGCCGCCACCGTAGGTCCCGTCCGCCAGGATGGAGACCTCCCGGCCGGCGATGTCGAACACGGCGAGCCGCACGTGCTGCTCCTCCGGTAGTTCGAACGCGACGGTCGTGCGTGGATTGAACGGGTTCGGGTATGCGCCGAGCAGCCGCGGCGTGAAGATCTGCTCCGCGCCCTCGTTGTCGCCCGCATCGATGCCCGTGCCGCTGCCCCAGGTCAGGATGATGAGCGCCATCGAAGGTACTGCTATGGCCTTGGACTGCGGGAAGCCGTCCGCGCTGATGGCGTCAGGCGTGATGACGCCGGGGTTGGTCATCCCGCTGCCCTCATACTCGGCCGCCTGGCTGTTCATCTCCTCTACCCAGTCCCCCGACTGCGGCAGCCCGATGCGGTAGCTCGTGTAGTCGGTATTGCTGAAGTTCGCGACGACGACGTGCACGTTGCCCGACAGGTCGTACCGCTGGAACGCTATGACGTTTCCCGTCTCGTTCAGGTGGAAGACGTCGACGCCCGCATCCGCGCGGAGCGCCGGGGAGATGCGCCTCAGCGTGATGAGGTCGCGGTAGTAGGCGAAGATGCCCGCGTAGGTCGTCTTCTTGGACCAGTCGATGCGGTTTCCCAAATCGGTCCCGAAGTCCGTGTCGTCCAGCCACTCGGTGCCCTGCAGTATGGCCGGGATGCCGGGGGCCGTCATCACGATGCCCTGGGCCAGCTTGGAGCGGCCCTTCGCCCACTGGTCGTCGTGGGGGGGCGTCGTGTCTATCGACTTGACGATGCGCTGCCCGCCGCTCGTCGGCCAGCACTCGTCGTGAAGCTCCAGGTAGTTCGTGACGTAACGGCCGTTCAAATAGTCGCCGCCGCCGTTGATGATGTTCCGTATCTTCCACATCTCCGGGTTGCCGAGCGCCGCGTCGAAGATCTCGTCCCGCAGACGGTCCGTGAACTCGTCGTAGTACTGCGAGTCGAACCCGGCGCCCCCGAGGCTCGTCGGGCGCGTGACCCACGAATCGTCCGGCAGCTGCTCCGCAATCGCTATCTTGTCGGCGAAGCGGTTGTCCATCGCGTCGTTCATCTCCTGCATGAGGCTCCAGCCCGAGGCTTCCTGCGGGTAGATGTTCATGAAGTCGGTGGCGTCCATACGGAAGCCGTCCATCCGGAACTCGTCCAGCCAGTAGAGCGCGCTGTCGAGGTAGTAGCTCCGGACCTCATTGCGGTCGAAGTCGGCCTGGCTGCCCCAAGGGGTCTCGACCGCGGGGTCGTCGAAGTAGATCTGCGTTCCGTCGTAGTACCAGAGGTAGTTGTCGGTGAACGAGAAATGGTTCCAGACGATGTCCAGAAGCACTGCGATGCCGTAGGAGTGGAGCGTGTCTATCATGTACTTGAGGTCGTCGGGAGTGCCGTACTTCCACTCCGGCGCCCACTGCGTGATCGGGTTGTAGCCGGCGGAGTAGTCGCCCGGGAACTCCGTGATCGGATTGAGCATGACGGCGCTGATACCGAGCTCGGCAAGGTGCGAGGCTCTGGCCGCCACGTCGAGGTAGCCTGCCGGGAAAGGCGCGGCGCCATAAGGGTCGTTTCTGCCCGAGAACGTCCCGACGTGAAGCTGGTAGACGATCATCTGCTCGAAGTCGGGCACGTCGAAGTCGTCAATCTGCCAGTCGTAGGTGGAAGGATCCAGCAGATATGCGTTGTAGTTCTCGCTCGCGTTCAGGGCACGGGCGCGCGGGTCGGTGTTCCAGTGCTCGTTCTGGAAGTAGTACTTGTACATCTGGCCGATGGTCGCCTCCGGGACGCGAACGATGAAGTGCTCGCCGATCTTCGTCATCGGGTCGCCTGTGCCCCACCCGTTGAACTCCCCGCGCACGTGCGCGATCGTTCTCGTCGGTGACCAGACCCTGAAGACGGCGCCACCGTCCGGCAGGGGAGTGGCCCCTACCGGAGCGTGCTCGAGGGTCGTGTAGTCCACGACGAAGCCGCCGTCCGACGGCACGCCTGTGGTCATCCCCCCGACGCTCAAGTAGTCGGTGGCCGTGCCGTCGGTGAGCTCCATGTAGTACGAGAGTCCGACGGAGACCGTCGCTGGAACGGTCGCGGACCAGACATCGTACGGCCCGCGCACAGCCGTCTTCGAGGCAACCGTCCAGGCGGCGGTGCCGTCGTCGACGCGCACGCGGGCCGCAGTGAGATCGTCCGCGTATGTCTGGAAGAGGACCTGGAACGTCTCACCGTCCACCGGGCAGAGGGGGTCCCTGTCCAGCCATGCAACGTGCGAGACGCCGTCCCATTCGATGTTGTTGTCGTGCCCCGCTGCCGCGGCGTGCGCGGCCACTGTCGCGGTGACGAGGAGGGCCACCAGCAGGGCTGAGTTCCGGCGCATCCTGTGTTCTCCTGTGTTGCCGTGTGCGCCGCGCCACAAGGGCGCGCCGATCCACCGCATCATGGGTCTTCTTGACTATTATACACTTTTCTGAGACGGGAGACAAGGTGGACGGGCGGCCCCGCTCTCGTCTCGGCCCAGCGACACTTCCTTAAGATGCACCATTCCCCTTTACAGGTTCCGGCCCCGGTAGTACGGTGCGCTCTGGTGGGTCGGGGGGAGTGACACCATCGGAGAGCACAGGTATGGTGCGCTGCTCCCGGGCTTGCTGAAGGCCTGGGTCGTTCTAAGGAGTCTTCGGCCGTCCTACGGTGCGAACGAAGCCGACTTCGTTCGCCGTCCCCCCTCACCGCGGGAGCGTCAGCGGCCGGGCGCTCCCGTATTTCTTCAGGCCGCCTCGCACGGGCTGTCGGCTCGAGCGTGGTCCTCCGGCGGCTCGGGCGTGGTCCTCCGGCGGAACTGCTCCTGCGACTTGACTTCGTGTTTCGAAGCCTGCTAACATCCTTGGAGTTAAGACGGTTCCATGAACGGGGGAGACGTGCCTCTCAGGAAGAAACGCAAGACGGCCGACGAGGCTGAGGGCAAACCCAAGCCGGGGCTGGTTCTGGTGAAGGACGGCGTGCAGAGGGAGGTCTCGTTCGAGGAGCTGGCGCTTTCGAACACGCTCTCCCTCGAGGCGCTTGTCCGCGTGCTGTCCCGGAGCGGGAACGTCGATCCCAAGGAGCTCATGGAGGAGTTGGAGAAAGTCAAGACGGAGCGATTCCGGGACGGCATGCCGCTCTCGGACGACGACGTCACTCACTAGGGGGTTTGCTCGATGTTGCTTTTCACACTGCTCGGTCCCGAGACAGCGCACGCGATGGGCGCGACTGGCGCCCAGGGCGAGGGTGGCGGAGGCGGAACCAGCATGCTCATCATGCTGGTCGCCATATTCGCCATCTTCTACTTCCTGATGATCCGACCCGAGTCCAAGCGGCGCAAAGAGCGCCAGTCCATGATAGACTCGCTCACGAGAGGCGATAAGATAGTGACCATCGGCGGCCTCCACGGTGAGATCCAGGACGTTCACGACGACAAGATCGTCATTCGCATAGCCGAGGATCTCAAGGTCGAGGTTGCAAAGACCGCGATCAGCGGGAAGAGGAACTAGCACACGGAATGGCCATACTCCAGGTCACAAGACACGGCGATCCGCTTCTCACGGCTCGCATGGAACCCATCGGGGACGTCACTGACGAGATAAGGACGCTCCTCGACGACATGATCGACACCATGCGGAATGGGGAGACGCCGGGCGTCGGACTCGCGGCTCCCCAGGTTGGCAGGGCGCTGCCCATCATCGTCGCCGAGCCGCCGCCCGACCATGAGGGGACGGAAGCCGTCTACAACGGTGCGGTTGTTCTCATGAATCCTGAGATCGTCTACGCGACGGGAAACACGATCATTGAGGAAGGCTGTCTCAGCTGTCCCGGCGTGACGGCCGAAGTGGAGCGTCCCAGTCACATCGTGATCAAGGGCCTGGATCGGGATGGCAACGCGGTCAAACTGGAGGTCGAGGGCGCGCTGGCGAGAATATTCCAGCACGAGGTCGACCACCTGCACGGCAAGTTCTTCTTCGATCACCTCAATCCGATCAAACGGCAGCTCGTAAAGGCGCGGATCCGAAGAACATAGACCGGTGCGCTGACGCTCCGCGTCTGGCGCCGCCGCCGGTCCCAGTGAGTTGCCCAAATGCGCATCGTCTTCATGGGGACCCCCGACTTCGCGGTCCCGTCCCTCAGGAAGCTAAGTGAGGCCAGCCACGACGTAGTGCTCGTGGTCACCCAACCAGACCGCCCCGCCGGCAGGGGGCGCGCTCTGCGCAGCCCGCCCGTCAAGGACGCAGCGACGGCGCTCGGGCTTCCCCTGGAGCAGCACGAGACCGTCAACACCGACGAGTTCGTGAAGCGTCTGCAGGCGCTTTCGCCCGACGTCATCGTGGTCGCGGCCTTCGGCCAGATACTCCGCGAGGACATCCTCGAGTGCCCATCCAGAGGCGCCATCAACGTGCACGCGTCGCTTCTTCCTCGGTTCCGCGGCGTCGCGCCGATCAACTGGGTCATCATGAGCGGCGAGACGGAGACCGGCGTCACGACCATGTTCATGGCGAAGAAGGTCGATGCCGGCGAGATCATCCTTACGAGCAAGACACCGATCGCCGACAACGAGACGGCCGGCGAGCTGTACGACAGGCTGGCGGCGATGGGAGCGGACCTGCTCATCGAGACGCTGGAACTCGTCGACGCGGGCACGGCGCCCAGGATCGCTCAGGACCAGGCCCTGGTGAGCTACGCGAGGAAGCTCAAGAAGTCCGACGGAGAGGTGGACTGGTCCGCTGACGCGGGCCGCGTGTATGATCACGTCCGCGGGACGACCCCGTGGCCCGGAGCGTTCACGTGGTACCGCGGGAAGGTGCTCCGGGTGCTCCAGGCCGCGCGCGGTGAGAACTCGGGTCACAGGGGCGAACCGGGGGAGATCCTCACGCTCGACGCGGAGAGGGGAATCGAAGTGGCGGTGGGGGACGGCAGCGTCTGGCTGACCCGCCTTGGACCCTCGGGGAAGGGCGCGATGGACGCCGCCTCGTTCGTGCGGGGCTACAGGCCCGAGGTGGGAACGAGGCCGTTTGCGCGGTCGGATGACGCGTCCGGAGGGCAGTGATGGAACT
>JAUWLR010000182.1 GCA_030613615.1 Candidatus Eiseniibacteriota bacterium | reverse complement strand
CGCGCGTTGGTCTCGGCGGCGGTGCCGAACCCCGCGTACTGTCTCATGGTCCAGAGACGGCCGCGGTACATCGTCGGCTGGACGCCACGCGTGAACGGGTACTCGCCCGGGAGGCCGAGTGTGTCCCGCGGACTCCCGTCCGAGCCGTGGGCCAACCCGGGCGCGTCGTCCGGGATGTAGACCCTGTCCACGGGAAGACCCGAGCCTGTCGTGAACCCGTCCTTCCGCTCCGGGAAGCGCTCCAGGGTCTTCCTGAGCGTCGTCTTCTCCCAGCGCTTTCTGTTCTCGCCGCTACCGCTCAAACGCGCTCCCAACCGAGACCGGCGAATGCTCCCCGGCGACGTCCCACCGCTACTCTATCACGACAAGAGGCTCGCCCTGGGCCACGCCCTGGCCGACCTCCACCTTGATATCCTTGACCACGCCCTCGACCGCGCTCTTGAGTTCGTTCTCCATCTTCATGGCCTCGAGCGTCACCACGCCCTGGCCGGGCGTCACGGTGTCCCCGACTGCGACGGCTATACCGACAACCACGCCCGGCATCGGCGCCAGCACCGTCTCGCCGGACTGTTTCTCCCCGACGTCCCCGGTCGCCTCCGCTATCCTCATGGCGCGCTCGTCCATGACATCGACGTCGTAGTTCTCCCCGCCGATCACGAGCTCGAACCGCCCGTTGCGGCCGTGCACCGAGACCTCGGGGGACCTGCCGTCCAGCACCAGCGAGTAGATCGGTGAGCCGGCTATCCGGACGACGTCGGCCGTGAGCACGCGGTCCCCGATGACCACATCTGTCGCATCCCCCGAGTGCCTGATCTCGAGTTCGATGTCTTCTTCGGCTATGCGGACCCTGTACTTCATGCTGTTCCCTCTGTGTTCGTCACTCCGAGTCGCCGGCACGTCCTTCTGCCGCGCTCCCGCGGCCGCAGGACACCCGCGTCACTTCTGGTGGAGCTGCCATCCTCCCCACGTCGCTCTGCCGGGCGGCTGCGTCCAGCCGCTCCGCCCGGACCCGCCCGCTCCGGCGTCACCACCGGCCGGCCTGTGAAGCGACCTCTCCGCATCAGCGACCAGAGCGGCAGCGATCGCCGCCACCTCAGGATCGGACGGCTTCCTGCCCGTGTAGTTCGGGAAGAAGACCTCATCGACGAAGCCCGTGTCGAAGTTCCCGTCACGGAACGCATCGCTCTCCATCACGGCCTTGTGGAACGGAATGGTCGTTTTTATGCCCTCGATGTCGTACTCGGACAGCGCGCGCTGCATGCGCTCGATGGCCTCTTCCCTGGTCTTGCCCCACGTGAGGAGCTTCGAGATGAGCGGGTCGTAGTAGACGGGGACCTCGTAGCCACTGTGTATGCCGCTCTCGACGCGCACGCCGGGACCGGACGGCTCCCGAAGGCGCTCGATGAGCCCGGTCGACGGGAAGAAGTTGTTCTCGGGGTCCTCGGCGCATATCCGACACTCGATGGCCGCGCCCCTGTTCACGACGTCGAGCTGGCCGAACGACAGCTTCTCGCCCGCCGCGACGCGCAGCTGCTCGCGGACGAGGTCTATGCCCGTCACGAGCTCGGTCACGGGGTGTTCGACCTGCAGCCTGGCGTTCACCTCCAGGAAGAAGAACTCCTGGCTCTTGTCGAGCAGGAACTCGACCGTTCCCGCGTTGACGTAGCCGGACGCCCGGGTCGCCTCCACCGCGGCCTCACCCATCTTCGCGCGAAGCGCGGGCGTGAGCGCCACCGATGGCGACTCCTCGACGCGCTTCTGATGACGACGCTGAATCGAGCACTCGCGCTCGCCCAGATGGACGATGTTGCCGTGTGAATCGGCAATGATCTGGAACTCAACGTGGCGCGGGCTCTCGATGAGCTTCTCGAGGTAGATGCGGTCGTCTGCGAACGCCGAACTCGCCTCGGAGCGTGAGGCCTTCGCCGCGGACTCCAACTCGGACTTCTCGCGGACGACGCGCATGCCCTTCCCGCCGCCGCCGGCCGCGGCCTTCATCATGACCGGGAGACCGATGCGCTCGGCTTCGGCCTCTATCTCTGCAATGTCCGAGAGCGGTCTGTCGCCCCCGGGAACTACCGGGATACCGGCGGCCACCATCGTCTTCCGCGCCTGCATCTTGTCGCCCACGAGCGCGATGGTCTCGCTCGAGGGGCCGATGAACGCTATCCCTTCCTTCTCGCACGCGGCCGCGAACCCTGCGTTCTCGGCAAGGAAGCCGTAGCCGGGGTGTATGGCCTCGGCCCCGATCTTCGCCGCCAGCTCCACGATCGCATCTATCTTGAGGTAGCTCTCGCTGGGCAGCGGCGGGCCGATGAGGTAGGCCTCGTCCGCGTAGCGGACGTGCCTGGAGGTGCGGTCGGCCTCGGAGTAGATGACGGCCGAGGTAATGCCCATCTCACGCAGAGCCCTCACGACCCTGACGGCGATCTCACCCCGGTTGGCTATGAGCACCTTCTTGAACATCGTGTCTCCGTGCTGATTCCGCGACCCACGGGGCCGTCGGTGCGTCCCTTTCGGCGGCCCGCCCAAGGGGATACGCTCGCCCGCCTTCGACTCCGGTTACAGCGGGATGTTCCCGTGCTTCTTCGGCGGGTTGCTGTCCCGCTTGTTCGCCAGCATCCTAAGCGAATCTATGATGACCGGCCGCGTGTCGCGCGGCTTGATAACCGTGTCGACAAACCCGGCCGCGGCCGCGACGTACGGGCTGCCGAATGTCTCGAGGAACTCGTCCGTCAGTTCCTTGCGCAGCTTCGCCGGGTCGTCCGCCGCCTTGAGCTCTCTTCTGTAGAGGACGTTGGCGGCGCCCTCGGCGCCCATCACCGCGATCTCGGAGGTCGGCCACGCGACGTTGACGTCGCCGCGTATGTGCTTGCTGCTCATGACGACGTAGGCGCCACCGTACGCCTTCCTTGTTATGACCGTGATCTTCGGCACGGTAGCCTCGCAGTAGGCGTAGAGCAGCTTGGCCCCGTGCTTGATGATGCCACCGTACTCCTGGCCCGTTCCCGGCAGGAACCCCGGCACGTCGGTGAACGTCACGATCGGCACGTTGAAGGCGTCGCAGAACCGCACGAACCTCGCGCCCTTGACCGACGAGTCGATGTCGAGAACGCCCGCGAGCGCGGCGGGCTGGTTGCCCACGATACCTACGGGTCGCCCGTCGAAGCGCGCGAACCCGACGACGATGTTCTTCGCGAAGTTCTTGTGCACTTCCATGAAGTCGCCGTCGTCGACAACGCGCGAGATGACATCCTTCATATCGTAAGGCTTGTTCGGGTTCTCGGGGACGATCTCGTCCAGCTCCGGGTCGCGGCGGTCGGGGTCGTCGGCCGACTCCCGCCTCGGCGGGTCCTCGGTGTTGTTCGACGGGAGAAACGAGAGAATGCGCCGCACCTCGGACAGCGACTCGGCCTCGCTCGCGTGCGCGAAGTGGCCGACGCCGCTCCTCGAGTTGTGGACGGACGCGCCGCCCAGCTCTTCGTGCGTCACGTCCTCGTGCACGACGGTCTTTATGACGTCCGGGCCCGTGAGAAACATGTAGCTCGTCTTGTCGACCATGAAGACGAAGTCGGTGATCGCGGGCGAGTAGACCGCGCCGCCTGCACACGGACCCATGATGACCGAGATCTGCGGGACGACGCCCGAGGCGAGGACGTTCCGGAGGAAATACTCTGCGTACCCCGCGAGGCTCCAGACGCCCTCCTGAATGCGCGCTCCGCCAGAGTCGTTCAGCCCGACCACCGGCGCACCGTTCTTCATGGCCAGGTCCATGATCTTGCAGATCTTCTGGCCGTGTGCCATGGAGAGCGAGCCGCCGAAAACAGTGAAGTCCTGCGAGAAGACGTAGACAAGCCGCCCGTCGATCGTCCCGTAGCCCGTCACCACACCGTCGCCGGGGATGAGTTTCTTCTCCATCCCGAAGTCGGTGCAGCGGTGCGTGACGAACGGGTCTATCTCCCGGAAGCTGCCCTCGTCGAGCAGGAGGTCGAGCCGCTCTCTGGCCGTGAGCTTGCCGGCCTTGTGCTGGCGGTCCATCCGCTCCTCACCGCCGCCCTTCCGCGCAGCCTCCAGCCTCTCGTCCAGCTCTCTGAACTTCTCTTCTCTCGACATGGCT
>JAUWLR010000251.1 GCA_030613615.1 Candidatus Eiseniibacteriota bacterium | reverse complement strand
CGGGCGGCGATCCGACGGGCGTCGTTGAAGGCACCAGGAACGAGCTGTCACACGCCCATCCGAACCCGTTCAACCCCGTGACGAAGATCGCCTACAGCGTGAAGGAGGCCGGTCCGGTGTCGCTCGAGCTCTCCAACGTCGCCGGGAAGGTCGTCCGGACGCTGCTGGACACCGAGCTCGAAGCCGGGTCCAAGGGCTTCGTCGTCTGGGCCGGCACGAGCGAGGGTGGCGAGAAATGCGCCAGTGGCGTCTACTTCTATCGCATTGCTGCTCCGGGCTTCACGGAGTCGCACAAGATGATAATGTTGAAGTAGACCGTCACACAGAACGTGCAGTCAGGAAGGGGCCGGCACACCTGAGCCGGCCCCTTTTCTGTTGGACTGCTGGGTGAACCGGCTCCGAAGCTGACCTGACAGAAGTGCCTTCCCTGCAACACTCCTGTGGCCAGTCAAGGGCCGCAGTACGGTCTTAAGGTGTAGCCGAGCGATTCTCAGTCACATGGAATCTCTGAGGCTGGACATTTCCCCCCGGAGAGGAGGTGCATGGCGACGCGAAGTGGTTGCGAGAACTGTGAGAACTGGACCACCTTCCGTTATGAGGGGGAACTGAGCGATGAAAAACAGATTCTTGGCAGTGATTGCTGTCAGCATGATCCTCGCCTTGGGCGTGGGCGCCGCGTCGGCGTACGATTTCGACGACGGCAAGAGCCTTTGCGCGGCGATGCCGCGGTTCGACGAGAGCCCGCGACCGTTGGACAACAACGGGGCCAGGCTTGAGACGCTGTGGATCTTTGATGCCGACTACTCCGACCTCGTAGGTGACAACGCTGGTTGGACGACGTACGATCGCAGCGGCACGCTTGCGTCGGACAACTTCTGGCACCACGACACCATCCGGATGTATGGATTCCCGCATCTGGGCGACAGCACGTGGTGGTGCGGAACGTACAACGAGTGCTGGCGTCAGTGGCGCGGCTATGGCAACGACTGGCTCCAGATTCTGGAGAGGCACTTCGACGAGCACGTAGGCGTCGCGGGCACGAACCTCACCCTCGAATACGACCAGCGACTCGCGATGGAGAACAACTACGACTACGGCTACGTCGACATCTTCGAGGCCGTCGCGGACTCGTGGAGGACGATCGTCACGGTCGACAACCCCGGCTTCGCAGGCACGCCGGGCCTGTCGCAGGACTGGGACAGCGTCGACCCGCTGGCTCCCGGCCACATGGTCGTTGACATCAGTGAGTATATCGGCACGGAGTTCGACCTCCGGTTCCGCTTCGACTCCGACCTTGCGTATTCGAGCCAGGACCAGTTCCACAACCCGCCGGCCAACTCGGTCAAGGACGGCGCCTGGCAGCTGGACAACATCACCCTTCTGGTCGACACGACGCCCGTGTTCTACGACGACGCCGAGAGCGGCGACCCGTGGACCCACGACGACGTTGCCGAGTCGGGCCAGACCGGCGTGACGTTCTGGCGCGGCCAGTTCGGCATCGACTTCGTCACCGGCAGAAGCTTCACCTGTGACGACCGCCCGGTGGGCAGCTGGATGTTCGCCGGCGTCGATCCGTTCACCAGCACGATGGTCGACGACCAGTACTCGTGGCTCATGAGCCCGCCGATCGACATCAGCGGCGCTCCAAAGCTGGTGGGGAACTGGGACTTCTGGCTCGACATGCCTTACCCGTCCGGGGACCGCTGCAACCTCTACCTGGCCTCCAACGACCTGTACGGCTGCGTAACCGACCCGGCCGGCTTCGTCGATGAGGATCCGGGTGGGTGGTACGGCCCCCCGGGCTGGCGCACCAGGTACGACGACTGGGACGCCTTCGCGGGCAACGACTGGCTGGCTACGCTCTGGAGCGAGTACAACAACGAGGCGAGCCCCGAACACTGGGCCGGGATCCTGATGAACTACCAGAGGGTCGGAGTCCCGTCCGGCGACGCAGGAACCGTCTTTGAGATCGACACCTGGAACAGATTCAACGACTGGTACATCGAGCAGATGGCCGACGCGCTCCTCGACACCATGTACATCGGTGTCAAGGACGACGACGGCATCGCATCGGTCACCCTCATGGCGTCGAACGACAGCGGTGGAAGCTGGAGTTCCTACGTCTGCCGTCACGAGAGCGAGGACAGCCAGTGGTGGTACTCGCCGCCTCCCTCCGCCGAGATGACGCAGGGAAGCATGATCATGATGTACTTCGAGTCGGTGGACGGGGTCGGTAACACGTC
>JAUWLR010000035.1 GCA_030613615.1 Candidatus Eiseniibacteriota bacterium | reverse complement strand
GCCTCGGGGCGATCATCGTCCCGACCTTCATGGTCATGGCGCCGGAAGGAAAGCACGAGTTCCTCCTGGACGAGCCGATCGCGCCGCGCGTGACGGACGATGTTGATGCGGACGTGAGGGACACCGTCGAACGGGCCCTCGCAGTGTTCGAACGCTACGTCAGGCGGTACCCGGAGCAGTGGTATGTCTTCAGCCCGATATGGGACACGGACGGCGCCGTGGAGAGCGACCGTCAGCTGTTGAGGAAGATGCGGAGAGTCACCGATGAGAACGCTCGTCGTCATACCCAGCAAGAACCTCGAGAGCGAGGTCGGTGAGGTCGGCCGGGGCGTGCTCGGGCTCAACCTCGGCCTCGATGTCATGGTCGTCAACGACGGCTCGACGGACGGGACCTCTGCCGCGGCCGAGGCGGCCGGGGCGCACGTTCTCGAGCACGAGGTCAACCTGGGGAAAGGCGCCGCTCTCAAGACAGGGTTTGAGTACGCGGTTGCGAAGGGCTACGACGCCGTAGTCACGATGGACGGCGACGGACAGCACGACCCGCTGGCGATCCCGGACTTCCTCGACGCCGTCGACAAGTGTGACGCGGATATCATCGTCGGCACGAGGATGCACGCCGTCGGCGAGATGCCGAAGCTCAGGATATGGACGAACCGCACGACGTCGAGGATCGTCTCGTTCATTACTGGTCAGGACATCCCCGACAGCCAGAGCGGGTATCGACTGATCAAAGTTCGCGTACTCAGAGACATCGTGAAGTCGTTCGTCACGACGCGCTACGACACCGAATCCGAGCTTCTCATCCGCGCGGCGCGGCGCGGCTACAAGACGTCTGACGTCGCGATCACGTCCATCTACACGGGCGCCGTCAGCCACATCAACCCGATCGTCGACACTCTGCGATTCGTGAGATTGATCGGCCGCAGCATGTTCTGGCGGTAGACACCGGGAGCATCGACTTGGACAGACCCCGCATTCTCATGAGCAACGACGACGGCGTTCACGCCCGCGGTATCAAGGTCCTTCGCAAGGCGCTTGAGGAGATCGCGGATGTGACCGTCGTAGCCCCGGACCGCGAGAGGAGCGGCGCCAGCCACTCGCTCACAATGGACGTCCCGCTTCGAACCCGCCACATCAGAGACAACATCATCGCTGTCGACGGGACGCCGACCGATTGCGTGCTGCTCGCGCTCAAGTTGCTTCTCCCTGAACCGCCCGACCTCGTGATCTCTGGCATCAACAGGGGAGCGAACATGGGCGACGACGTCACGTACTCCGGGACCATCGCCGCGGCCATGGAGGCGACGCTAATGGGCATTCCGGCGATAGCGGTGTCGCTCTGCCGGTGCGAGTCAGGTGCCTACGACTACGAGGCATCCGCCGAGATCGCGAGAGAGGTGGCGCTCATGGTGCTCGAGCGCGGACTTCCCGAGGGGACCCTCCTGAACGTCAACGTCCCGAACATACCAAGAGAAGAGATCACAGGCGTGGAGATCGCCCGGCAGGGCAAACAGGTCTACGAGGAGGCCGTCGTGGAGAAACAGGACCCGCGCGGCCGGACCTACTACTGGATAGGCGGGCAGCTGACGTCCTGGGAGCCGGAGCCGGACACGGACTACGCGGCCGTGTCCCAGCGACTGGTCTCCATCACCCCGATCCACCTCGATCTCACCGACTACCGGGCGATGGACGTGCTGCGGAGCTGGCCCCTCGAACAGATAGTGGCGGGCGGCATCAAGACACCCGGGGCGGAGGCCGTTGAGGCCGGAACACCGGAATCCGCGGCCGACCGATCCGAGAAGAACGAGGGGGAGACCGACTGATGGACTGGGAGTCCCTCCGGAACGAGATGGTCGAGACGCAGCTCGTACCGCGAGGCATCACGGACGAGGCGGTGCTTGAGGCCATGCGAGAGGTTCCGCGGCACCTCTTCGTCGCGCCCGGCATGGAATCCCGCGCCTACGGCGACCACGCGCTTCCCATAGGGGAAGGCCAGACCATCTCGCAGCCTTACATGGTGGCGCTGATGACCCAGGTACTCGAGCTGACAGGTAGTGAGAGAGTGCTCGAAATAGGCACGGGGTCCGGGTATCAGACCGCCATCCTCTCGAGGCTCGCGGAGCAGGTGTTCAGCATCGAGCGCGTGGAGAGCCTCACGGCCCGCGCCAGAGCCGTTCTGGAGAAGCTCGGAGCCTCGAATATCGCAATACGCATCGGCGACGGCACGATCGGCTGGACGGAGTTCGAACCCTACGACAGGATAATCGTAACGGCGGGAGCGCCTGAGGTGCCCCCGAGCCTTGAGGAGCAGCTCGGCGACCCGGGCATAATGGCCGTGCCGGTGGGCAGCCAGGGACTGCAGCAGCTCCGGGTAATCGTGAAGAGCCAGGGCGAGGTGTCCGTGAGGGACGCCGGAGGATGTGTCTTCGTCCCGCTCGTTGGCAAGGAAGGGTGGAGCAAGGAAACGTGAGAGACGACAGAAACAGGGGAGAATCCGGAGACCCGGGGAACGTGAGAGATCCGGAGAGCGCGAGGCGCGAGGCGCACCGGACGGGTGGTGCACGCCATGATTGAGAACGTAGTTGAGATGATGTCCGGGATGCCGGAGGAGGTCGTGGCGTTCATCGTCTCGGCGATGCCGATAGCGGAACTTCGCGGGGGGATTCCCGTGGCGCTGAAGCTGGGCATCGACTGGCGCACGGCGTTTCTTGTCTGTGCGGCCGGGAATTTCCTGCCCATCATACCGATCATCTACCTGATGGGCCCTCTCGAGGGACTCTTCAGACGCTGGCCCCCGATGGACCGCTTCATGACGAGGCTCTTCGCCAGGACACGGCGCAGGAGCGGGCTTGTCGAGAGGTACGAGGCGTTGGGGCTCATCGCGTTCGTCGCCATCCCTCTACCGGTCACGGGGGCGTGGACGGGGGCACTGGCGGCTCATCTGTTCGGTGTGAGGCCCAGGTTCGCGATACCTGCGATCATCTGCGGCATCCTGATCGCGGGCGTCGTCGTCACGCTCCTGACACAGGGGGTCTTGCATCTGTGGCGGCTCTAGTGTAGCATTCGAATTCATGTCGGGGCGTAGCGCAGGCAGGTTAGCGCGCACGGTTCGGGACCGTGAGGTCGGAGGTTCGAATCCTCTCGCCCCGACCACACCAACAGGTGGGAGACATTGACGACCCGCCCTGTCAGAATCACTGTGGTGGGAGCAGGACGCTGTGACCAGGCGACCGCCTCAATCGCTGAGCGTGTCGGTAGTGAGATCGCTCGCCGGGGCGGCGTTCTCATCTGTGGAGGCCTGGGCGGGGTGATGGAAGCGGCCGCGCGAGGTGCGAAGGCTGCCGGGGGACTCACGATCGGCATCCTTCCGGGCGACCGCGCGGACGACGCCAACCCGCACATCGACATTCCGATCGCGACCGACATGGGTCACGCCAGAAACGTGCTGAACGTGCGCGCCGCCGACGCCGTCGTTGGCGTGGGCGGCAGCTACGGCACGATCTCCGAGATCGCGCTGGCACTCAAGATGGGCATCCCCGTCGTCGCCGTGTCGCCACCCCTGAGCTCCGACGACATCGTCGAGGCGGACTCGCCCGAGGCCGCGGTCGAGAGGGCCTTTGAGCTGGCGGGAGCCGCGTGACAATGGAGCCCGTCAGGATTCACGCGCTGGTCCGGGGGAGCGTGCAGGGCGTGGGGTTCAGGTACTTCGTTCTGAACACCGCCAGGACCGCAGGACTCGTGGGCTTCGTGAAGAACCTGCGCGACGGCTGCGTCGAGATCGTGGCCGAGGGACCGCGAGAGGAACTCCAGCGGTTCGCCCGAGACGTCAGTGAAGGTCCCAGACACGGGCTCGTCAGAGATGTGCAGCTGAGGTGGACCGAGTCCACCGGCGAGTTCGAGTCGTTCGAGGTTAGCTTCTAGGTTGAGATGGGGGAGGCCGGCTCCTTGACTCCTTCCCGAAAGACAAGGGTCTTCGCCGCGGCCATCATGGTCACGGCGATTGTGCTGATGCTCCTCGCGGGCTGCACGCCTCTGAGATCAGGGAACCGCGCTGGAGAGCCGACCGGCACCGGCCGCGCAGTCAGAGGCGGTGTCTACCACACGGTCCAGAGGGGAGAGACCCTCTGGCGCATATCGAAGACTTACGGCGTGTCGCTTACCGAGATAACGGAGGCCAACGGGCTCTCAAACTACGACATCGCCGTGAACCAGAAGCTCCTGATACCCGGGGCGACGAAGCAGCTGGCGGTCAAACTGCCGGCAGGGGGGAAGCCGGACGAGGGCGTCTCCCCGGGCAGTGGGGACGTCAGGCTGGCGTGGCCCCTCGCCGGACGCGGCAGAAACTCGGTCACGAGCGGCTTCGGGCCGAGGAAGAGCCCGGGAGCGGGCGGCAGCACGTTCCACAAGGGCATCGATATCGACGGCGTGAGAGAGGAGCGGGTCCTCGCGGCCGGCGGCGGTGAGATCGTCTACGCCGGCAGAATGAGCGGGTTCGGCAACGTCGTCATGATCGACCACGGCGGACGGCTCATCACCGTCTACGGGCACCTCTCTCGGGCCATCGTGAAGCTCGAGGCTCCGGTGTCCCGTGGACAGACGATAGGATACGTCGGATCGACCGGCGCCGCTACGGGTTCTCACCTGCACTTCGAGGTGCGCTACAAGGGAGTGTCGGTCGACCCGCTCGGCTACCTGCCGTAATCGAAGAACCCGCGGTGGCGTAGCCTCCGCGCCGACTGCTCGGAGGCCGACTGCAGGGAAGGAGTGCTGATGGACCTCAGAAGTCTCATTCGCGACGTACCGGACTTCCCGAAGCCCGGCATCATCTTCAAGGACATCACGACGCTGACGAAGGACCCGGAGGGACTCCGGGCGGCGGTCGACGCGATGGCTGAGCGCTACGCCGACGCGAACGTCGATCTCGTCGTCGGCATCGAGTCGCGCGGGTTCATCTTCGGCGCTGCGGTGGCGTACAGGATGGGCATCGGTTTCGTGCCGGCACGCAAGCCGGGCAAGCTCCCGGCCCAAACAGTGAACGCCGAATATGAGCTCGAGTACGGAACGGACGCCATAGAGATCCATAGGGACGCGATAGGCGAGGGACAGCGCATCCTCATAGTCGACGACCTGCTCGCGACGGGCGGGACCGCGGCGGCCACGGCGAAGCTGGTCAGCGGACTCGGCGGCGAGATCGTCGCCATCGCCTTCCTCATCGACCTCACCTTCCTCAAGGGCCGCGCCAAACTGGCTGGATACGAGGTGTTCAGCCTGATAGAATACGACTCGGAGTGACCGGACCGCGTGCGTCGGCAGTCGGGCGATCGCGCGGCCTGATAGCGCATAGCCCCCGTAGCTCAGGTGGATAGAGCACCGGTTTCCTAAACCGGGTGCCGCAGGTTCGAGTCCTGCCGGGGGTACCAGCAGATCGAGGCGGGCGCCACCAGGTACGGCGCCCAGACTGCCTCGACTGCCCGCGGAAAGAAGGGAGCCAGAGTGGCCAGGCAATCCCGTCGCGGCAGAAGGTCAGCGGACGAGCGTCCGGGGGACCGGCCGCGCGACGCCGCGGTCGGGGAGCGTGCGGCGGGCTCACTGGCGTACTACTACCCGACCGTCTTCGTCACCGGCGCGGCGATCATGGTGCTCGAGCTCCTCGGCGCCAGGGTCCTCGCGCCGTACTACGGGTCCAGTCTCTTCGTCTGGTCGTCACTCATCACGGTGACGCTCGTCGCGCTGGCCATCGGCTACTGGCTCGGCGGGGTCGTGGCCGACCGCCGGCCGAGGCCCGCGCTCCTCTACGCCATCATCGCGCTGGCCGGCCTCGCTACGGCCGTCATCGCACCGACCCGCGGTCCGGTGCTTCAGGCCACGGACGCTCTCGGTCTGCGCGGCGGATCGCTCTCGTCCGCTTTCATCCTGTTCACCGCGCCGCTTCTCCTTCTGGGAATGGTCTCTCCGTTCGCCGTCAAGCTCTCGACAGTGAGCCTCGGAAGACTGGCCCGCACGGCGGGGAAGCTCTACTCGGTCTCGACCGCCGGCAGCTTCGTAGGAACGCTCGCCGCCGGGTTCCTGCTCATCCCGACGTTCGAGGTGCGGACGATCCTGCTCGGGATTGCGATCGCGCTCGTCGCGGTGTCGCTTGTGGTTTTCGCGCTCCTGCGGCGGGGCCGACCGTCCACGGTGACGGCCGTGCTCCTGGCCGCGATCGTGGTGCTCACGCCGGGCTCCCAAGGCACGCGCGCGCTGGGGGACACGGTCCTCGTCGCCAAGGAGCCGAGCTTCTACGGCGAAATCCGAATCGTCGACAGGGGCCCGCTCAGGTTTCTTCTGATCGACGGCGGCATGCAGTCGGCGATCGACACCCGCAACGGGCTCTGCGCCCTCGAGTACCCGTACGTCATCGAGACGCTCGCCTACCGGCTCCGCCCGGAGGGATCTCGGGCTCTCGTGATCGGGCTCGGCGCCGGTGTCATCCCCGACGCGATGGCGAACTGGGGGGTGACGTCGGACATCGTGGAGATCGATCCCAAGATCATCGCGGTGGCGCGTGAGCACTTCGGGTTCGACGCATCGGGCCACGCGGTCCACGTGGGGGACGGCCGCCGGCTCCTCGAGGAGACGAGCGAGCGCTACGACTACGTCATCCTCGACGCCTTCGCGGGGGAGATGGTCCCCGTCCACCTGCTCTCCCGGGAGGCGTTCGAGTCGGCCCGGGCCGCCATGGAGCCCGAGGGAATCCTCATCCTCAACTACGTGGGGTACCGAGAGGGACCCCAGTCCCGCGTGGCCATGTCGATCGCGGAAACCCTCCGCGCCGTCTTCGACTCCGTGGAGACGTTCGCGGCGGGCACGCCCGGCGACTACGGGGGCAACGTCTTCGTTGCCTCCGACGCGCCGATCGACGTTGGCGCGGCCACGCGCGCCGGGCCGCTTCCGTTTCCCGTGCACGAGGTCATCCGCGAGTCGGCGACGACCATCCGCCTGTCGAATCTCCCGGGCGGTCCAGCGATCGTGTTCACCGACGACCACAACCCAATCGATCTCTGGGACGTCACCGGCCGCGAGCACTGGCGGCGCGACACGATGAAGTTCTTCCCGAGCTGGGTGCTGCTCGGCTAGAGAGGAAGGAGGCTCGGCACTGAAGGACTACACTGCTGCAGACAGCTGCCCCACACCATCCAGCATTGCTCTTGCGTGAGCATTAGGGGCGAAGCACAGAGTTCAAAACACATCGCATATGGGGTACCAGCATCAGGAAGACCTGCCAGCAATGGCAGGCCTTTGCGTAGTGGACGACGGCAGCGTTGAGAATCGCATCGACGCCGCGGGAGCAGCTTGACCAGCCGGCTCGCGCGTCATCGGCTGATCGGCTCCCGGAAACCCCGGGATGGGGCTTGACTGCGGTCCTTCGGGTCTGGTAAGGAGCATGAAGGTGTGCGACGGAAGGCCAGTTCAGCTTCACGCTCGGTCGAGGGGGGGACAACCGGATGAGAAGTCGGAACGTGACTCGCTGCGAGCGGTCTGCCAGACGACGGACGACGGTCGTGGGAGCGGCGGTCTGTGCTGCAACCTTCGCCCTTCTCGCGACTGCCGGCCCGGTCCGCGCCCAGGACCCACTCGAGCTCGACACCGAGCCGGTCAACCCGATAGAGGAGGAGTGGGGGCTCGCCATCACTCCCTACGGCTGGTTCGCGGCCCAGAGCACGGACGTCGGAGGGAAGGAGATCCGCCAGTCGTTCAACGATCTGGCCTCTATCACGAACTTCGGATTCCAGACCCGGCTACTCGCGCGGTGGCGATGGGTCAACTTCACCGCGGACTGGACCTACGCCGACATGCAGAGCGAACAGAGGTCCGGGCTCACCTCGACCGCCCTCGCCGTCAATCAGCACATCCTGGATATGAAGCTCGGCGGCAAGGTCTACGACACACGCACGTCCGCGCAGGACGGCGGGCTCGCGATCTGGGTCGGGGCCGGCGCTCGCTACTGGAACAACGATGTAGACTACACGATCACGGTCGACCCCATCCTGCCCGGGAACGACCCGACCGTGACCACAGGGAAGACAGGGGAGACCTGGTGGGATCCGGTTCTCGGCCTCCAGATGCACTTCCCGGTGACGCCCTCCGTGGGATTCAGCATCCGCGCCACGGGCGGCGGCCTCGGCATAGGCGAGGCGTCCGACTACATGTGGGACGCCGAGTTCTCGGCGCTCTTCCGCCTCTCCCGTCGGCTGATGCTGAGCGCCGGGTACCGGCAGTTCAAATACAAACGAACCGACGGGAGCGGCGATGACGAGATCGTCCAGTCGGTCACCGTGATCGGCCCGTCGATCGGGCTGAGCATCGGCATCTTCTAAAGAGGACCGACATCGAAGTGCCCACCATCTTCATCGACGGCGACGCCTGTCCCGTCAAGCAGGAGGTCTACCGTGTGGGGCGCCGCTACGGTGTCCGCGTCAAAGTCGTGGCGGACTCGTGGATGCGCGTTCCCGAGGATAACGGTGTTGAGCTCATCGTCGTGAAAGGCGATTTCGACGCCGCGGACGACTGGATCATCGAGCACGTGAGCGAGGGCGACATCGTGGTCACCGGAGACATCCCGCTTGCCGACCGTTGCCTCAAGCTGGGCGCACGCGTACTCGGTCTGCGTGGCCGCGAGTTCACGGAGGACTCGATCGGGGAAGCAATGGCGGGCCGCGAGCTCTCATCCGAACTTCGCGACCTCGGGATCCAGACCGGAGGGCCTAAGCCCTTCGACAAGCGAGACCGGTCGCACTTCTTACAGAAGCTGGATGCGATGCTGCACACTTCCTGAGGACCACCGCACAGACCCGGCCCATCACCACACAGACGGCCCCCGCGGCGGGACCTCTCTACTGAGCCGGCCTGCGGATCCTGGTGACGTAGATGTAGGTTCCCAGCACGAGCGCCAGTGCAAGCGCGATGCCGGTTCCGATGAGAAGCCTCGTGATCCTCGCGAAGGTGCGATCGATGGTCCGCTGCATCTGGCCTTCCAGCTCCAGAAATGCACGGGTCTCGGCGGCCTGTATGCGCTCGAACGAGGCGTCCAGAAGTCGAAGCGAGATCTCCTCCACCTGGAGAAGCGTGGCGACCCGCTCCTCGCGCATGGCGTCCGTGACCGCAATCCGCTCGCGCGTCATCCACTCGAGCGTCGCGACACGCTGCTCGTCGACGGACCCCATCAGAGCCTCGCGCTCGGCACTCACGGCGGACATCATGGAGTCGCGCTCCGCCGCGATGATGTCCCTACCGCCTTCGTAGGTCGCCTGGAGCAAACGGTCGACGCTCTCGGGGTCCGACATATCGAGAAACGCGAGCTCGGCCTGCCAGCGCATCTGCCGCGGCATGAGCGAGGTCTGGATAGACATCCGGTCGCTGAGATCGGCCATCTGCTCCTGCGTGTTCGCGGCGATGGAGGTGAGGCCCGTGTCGTAGCCCTTCGTCAGCGTGAGGAGATGTTCGGTCGGTGCGCGTGAAACGAAAAGGGGATTCGTGAGGGGGTTCTCCTCGACCCACGCCGCCATTGCCTCACGGCCCCGTCTGCGCACATCCTCGTCGATCGGAATCTCGGCGCCGATCTCGTCGATCTCCCTCACGAGCTGCCGTGACGCCTCGATCGCAATGGCCTGGTTCTCTCCGACCGCCCCCGCTCCGAGGCCCGATTCGTAATACTCGAGCATGAGGAGGCACGCCGCCCACGTCGTGGTGTAGGCGCCTATGGGTTCCTGGATCGACGTGGTCCGCAAGACGGCGGCTACCGAGTAGACCTTCCAGACGGCCGCGTTCTTGAGCACGCCCGGATCGTCCGTCCGGGCCGCGATCTCGTCCGCCGCCACCTCTACGACGCCCGCGAACCGAGGCGCGAACGCGCTCACCAGGATGCGCAACTCCCTGCCGGAGAGGTCCCCGACACCGAGTTCCTTCATCCGCCCGGGCTGGCGGGGGCCGCTTGATCCACAGCTGACGAGGGCGATCGTCAGAACGGCCCACGCGATGGTGCCGACGAGTCTACGATTTCCGCGAAGCATATCTTCCTCCTCGTTTGGAAAGGACACTCCCCAATCATCTCTCCTTCCTCGGCCTCGCTCAAGTGGAAATCCGCGCCCATCTCGGATTTCCGTTGCGCCGGCCTTGGCCCCACGGTATCATGTTGCGCCTCGCTGGCAGCAGCACGACACTCCGTGCGCGGACGCGCCGGGGCTCAGCGCCTCTCGAGCCGGCGACGCTGCGCCCGCGAGCACACGCAATACAACGACATGACGGCTGGCCGACGGAGAACCATACGATTCCGCCGCTGGAGGACTGACGGTGCGCGGACTTGACCCGAGCCACATTGAGCTCAAGAGCTGACTGTTCTCGAAACGAAGGAGGAAGATCATGCGCGGTGCCCTGATAGCTCGCGATCTGTTCAAGCACGGTATTGTTCTTGCCATTGTCGTTCTGCTTTCAACGGTCGGATGTGGCGGGCCCACGGCGTCGATCACGCCCGAAGAGGCCCGTGCCATCGCCAAGGAGGCCTACGTTTACGGCTACCCCATGGTGATGAACTACAAGACCATCTACAACTACGTGATCGACACGGAGAACCCCGAGTACAAGGGCCCGTTCAATCAGCTCTCCTGCGTGGCGAGGCTCTTCACACCGGAAGACAAGGCGGTGGTGACACCGAATGCCGACACACCCTACTGCATGTTGTGGATGGATCTCCGGGCGGAACCGATGGTGCTGACCGTGCCCGAGATGGAGCCGGAGCGGTTCTATCATTTCCAGCTCATCGACCTTTACACCCACAACTTCGGCTACGTGGGAACCCTCACGACCGGGAACGGGGCGGGCACGTATCTCATCGCCGGACCCGATTGGGATGGGGAGAAGCCGGAAGGCATCACCGGTGTGATCCGGAGCGAAACGGGCCTCGTCTTCAGCATCACCCGCACCCAGCTCTTCGGCCCCGATGATCTGGCGAGGGTCAAGGAGATCCAGGAAAGCTACGACCTCCAGCCGCTCAGCGCATTCCTCGAAACGGACGCTCCGCCGGCGGCAGTGCTGCCCGACCTCCCGGTGTGGGTTGAAGGCGCACAATTCGACGACCGTTTCTTCGGCTATCTCGACCTCATGATGGCGCTCCTCGAAAGGCCGGGGGACGGCGAGAAGCAGCTCTGGGACGGCCTCGCCCGCCTTGGAATCGGTCCGGAGAACACCTTCGACTTCGCGGCACTCCCTGCCGAGATCCAGGAAGCGCTAAAGGCGGGGGTCCAGGACGGCTTTGCCGAGATCGAGGAATTCATCGGAGAGCATACGAGCGATCCACTGATCAGCGGCAAGGTGCTCGGCACACGGGAGTTTCTCACCGCGAGCGCAAAGACGAACTACGGGCTGGAGAACCTATCCATTCTTCGTTCGGTGGCGGCTCACGTGGGTCTCTACGGCAATTCCGCTGCAGAAGCGATCTACCCGACCTATCTGGCCGATGCCGACCAGCAGCCGCTCGATGCGTCGGCGAACCGGTACACCGTGACCTTTGAGGCGGGGGAGTTGCCACCGGTCAAGGCCTTCTGGTCGCTGACCATGTACGACGGGAAGACCCAGCTCTTCATCGACAACCCGCTCGACCGCTACCTGCTGAACTCGACAACGATGGACCAGCTCCAACTTGAAAAGGACGGCTCGCTCAGCCTGCTCGTCCAGAAGGACTCCCCAGGCAAGGCCAAGCAGAGCAACTGGCTGCCCGCGCCCGATGGGCCGTTCTATCTGGTGCTGCGCCTGTACGGGCCGGAGGAATCGGCGCTCGAGGGTGAGTGGACGCCGCCGGCAGTGAGGAGGACCGACTGATGCGTGCCCGGAACAAGACCATCTTGCACCGCGGAGGCTTGCTGGCGTTGGGATGCATGCTGATCCTGGCAGGGTGTGTGGATCTGGAGCAACCAAGCGGTCCTGCCGCCGTAGCGGAGATCGCTCCCGGACTCCTGGAAGGATACCTGCCGGCCGATGAGCTGCCGAGCAGCCTGCTGCTCGTTCCGCCGCCCCCGGCGGAAGGCTCGGCGGCCTTCGCACGGGACGAGGAGACGAGCCGGGAGACCTTCGCCCTGCGCGGCACAGAGCGCTGGGATCAGGCCATCAAGGACGCGGACCTGCATTTTCCGGCGGCGCCCGATGCGTTTGCGGACGCGCTGGGCTTCCGGATAACCGAAACGGACACACCGTATCTGTACATGCTTCTGCGCCGCACCCTCACGGATGCGGGGCTTTCGACCTACGCTGCCAAGAACCACTATGCCCGGAAGAGACCGTTCATGCTCAACGGCCAACCGATCGGAACGCCGGACGACGAAGAGGCACTGCGCAATGACGGCTCCTACCCCTCCGGACATACGGCCATCGGGTGGGCGTGGGCACTCATCCTGTGTGAGATCGTCCCCGAACGTACCGATGCCATCCTCGCCCGTGGCCGGGAGTTTGGACAGAGCCGGACCATCTGCAATGTCCACTGGCAGAGCGATGTGGACGAAGGACGCATCATGGCCGCGTCCACCGTCGCGCGCCTGCACGCCGACGAGGGTTTCCTCACGGACCTGAATGGGGCCAAAGCAGAAGTGCAGCGTATCCGTGCCGGCGAAGCTGAATCAAGTAGGGGAGCTGCGGTCCCGGAAACCGGAGAGGTCACGCAGTCTGATGGTGGACTGTTCGTGTGCGCTTGATGCGCGGAGAGGTGCCGCGCAGCAGTCGCTCGTGTCTCACGAACTTCATCGTGCTCATCTTGGCGCTTCTCGTCTGCGTCGCGCTCATAGACGCGGTCGCCTACTTCGCGCTCGGCGTCAGGGGCTCGCGACACGGGTCCGAGGACTTCGTCCAGTTCTCGCCGCTGCTCGGGCATTTCCACAGGCCTCTCACGCAGGGCAGGTACTACCCGCGACGGGGACGTGACGGCCACGACGTCCGGATCAACTCCCGCGGGTTCTGCGACGAAGAGCGGGACATCGAGAAGACCCGTCCGCGCATAGTGCTCATAGGCGACTCGACGACCGAGGCGTGGGAGGTCGATCCGCACGAACGCCCCCACAGGGTACTCGAGGAGGCGCTCGAAGGTCGATTCGAGGTTCTGAACCTCGGCGTGCGCGCGTACGGCACCGACCACAGCCTCCTCCTGCTCAAACACCTCGGTATGGCGTTCCGGCCCGACATCGTGGTCTACACGTTCTGCATCAACGACATCCGGGACAATGCGAAGCGAACCGGGAAGCCGTACTTCGAGGTCGATGAGGCGGACACGGGGAGGCTCGTCACACGCGGGTACCCGGTGTCTTACCCGGGAACCGAGGGCAGGCGCGGCGCGAACCCGGTCTGGAAGTACTCGCTGGTCTACAGGACCTTCGGACTGGCGGTCAGCAAGCTTGGCAAGTTGTCGTCCGGTGGCGGCGCCGGGCTCCCGCTTGAGGAGCACTTCGAACTGACACCCTACAAGATCGTCTACAACGAGCGCGAGGCCGCGCGATGGCGCATGACAAGGCGCCTGGTCGCGGAGATGCGGGCGGTCGCGTCTGCCGGCGGGGCGGAGTTTCTCGTCGTCGAGAACCTCCATCTGCCCGAGATCGACACGGACGCCGCGAGCAGACTCACGGCCCCGTACGGGGGAGGGGCCGCGTTCGACTTCGATAAGGTGACGCGCCTGTTCGAGGGCTTCGCGGACGACACCGGTGTGGCGTTCGTGTCTCTCGCCGGTGAGGCGCGGCGGGACGAGCGCGCCGCCGCCGACCTCATGCCGCCCGGTGATACCATCCACCTGAGCGTCGAGGGCGTAGAGCTGTGGGCCTCGGTGGTCGCTGGTGTGCTGGAATCGCGTGGATGGCTCGAGATGTGAATCCTCGCTCGACACGTGGAGCCGCTAGAAGCGCTTCGTCATCTCAACGGCTCCCGTCGCGAGCAGCCAGCTCGCGAGCCGCGCCCCCACGACCTCGTTCCCACGAACCGTCCAGTGCTGATCGTGAGGGTAGTAGAGCCGCTCGGCAGGGGCGAGTTCCCGCAAGACAGGAAGAAGGTCCACGTAGTCAATGCCCTGTTCGCTGAAGAACCGTGCGAACTCCCGTTGAGGCTTGAGAAGGTCCAGCCCGGAATCCACGCCGCTGTCGCCGAAGACGAGCTCGGAGCACACCTGCTCGTACGCGGGGATCATCACGACCACGAGGCGACCGCCTCGCTCCTCAACCGAGGTCTTCATGGCGCTGAAGAGGCCCTGCACAACGTCCACTGCGGCCTCGGTGCGCTCGAGGTAGTTCTCGCGGTACATCAGCTCGTTGTAGATGGTGACGCGGCCGGCCTCGCGGCGGCGCACCCTGGAGACGGCACTGAGAACGGCCTGGGCCAGATGCGAATCTCTGACCACCGGAAACCTGTACCGACCCGCCCTGCGGTTCGCAACCCAATAGCCGTCCTCCACATGCGCGGACGTTCCGGCGATCCTGAGAGGCAGTCCCTCGGGGTCCACGTCGACCCATCTGTGGGGCGATTTCCCCTGCCTGTCCACATCGTTGCCTATGAAGAAGCCGACGATGACAAGGTCGGGCTCCAGCTCGAGCCCGATCTTCTTCAGGTAGAGGTAGTACGTGTCCGGGTAGTTGCAGGCGGCGTAGCCCGCGTTGATCACCTCCACCTCACGGCCGCGGCGCTCTCCAGCGAGCACACGCTCCAGAACGCTGGCGTAGGTCTCCTCGGCCGTGCAGCCGTGGCCGAAGGTGAAGGAGTCACCCACCACCAGGATCCGGAACTGCTCTCCCTTGCAGGGGTCGAACTCGCCGCCCCTGTACCCCAGCGAGTTGATCCGTATCGGAGTGCTGAACTCCGCCGTGGAGTGGACGCTCTCCGCATTGGGGAGCAGTTCGTAGGGCAGCAGGTCGCTTTCCCTGAAGATACGAGGAGAGCTCCGCAGCACCACGGACATCGTTGCCTGTGGAGAGACCGATGCCACGACCCACTCACCGATCAGTGCGCAAGCCACCACGCTGACACACAACACGATTATGGACGCACGGAGACCGTTCGTCACGAATACCCCCTTACACGTTGCTTGTCTTCAAGTATAGCGTACGCAGGCACCGGACGGAGAGCGTTCCTGCTGGGTGCGCTTCAGCGAGCCACCCGTTCAGGCGAGCCGAATCCGGAGCCACAGCGGGGCATCTGAACACACTGAGGACGGTGTACCGGGCGTTCCGGGCACCTGGCGGTCCCGCGGAGCTCCGCCGATTGAATGGCGAGTCACGCCGTGGTATAATGGCGACAGAAGGAGCTACCAGGCGCGGGTGAGACAGAAGGAGCTACCAGGCGCGGGTGAGACGTGCACCTGCATACAGAAGAGGAACAGATGACCAGATCAGGCGTAGGACGTGCGATGAATGTGGTTGTTCTCACGACAGCCGTGTGTGCGCTCATGAGCGCAGCCGTCGGGGCCGCCCCATTGCTGGGCGAGGTCGTCACCATTCGCGAGCCGGACGGCTCTTCGGTCGATATCAAGGTCTGGGGCGACGAGTTCTACTCGGTCGGGGAGACTCTCGACGGGTACACGATCGTGCGCGACGGCGTCACGGGCATGCTGAGCTACGCGGAACTCTCGACCGATGGCACCGTACTCGTGTCGACGGGCGTGGCCGCGGGAGAGCCCGCGCCAGTCAGGGGGCTTGCGAAGCACGTGCGCATCACGCCCGAGGCCGCCCGCGCGCAGGCGCTGGCAGTGCGTGAGGACTTCGAGCGGCGGGCCTACGGGGCCCCGCTGGACCAGTTGAGCCGCGGCATGCGCGGACCGACGACCGGGAGCGTTGTGGGCATCACGCTGATCGTCGACTTCAGCGATGATCCGGGCACCATACCGGCGTCGTCTATCGACGACTACTGCAACATGAACGGGTACACGGGGTATGGCAACAACGGTTCGGTTCGCGACTACTACTTCGACGTCTCCGAGGGGCTGCTCGACTACACCAACTACGTCCCCGCTCAGTACTACCGCGCCGCACACCCCAAGTCGTACTACACGGACCCAAGCATCCCCTACGGGCAGCGTGCCCGGGAGCTCGTTCAGGAAGCGCTTGAGGACCTGGACAACAACGGGTTCGATTTCAGTCAGTACGATGCGGACGGTAACGGCATCGTGGACGCGGTGAACTGCTTCTACGCCGGTGGCATCTGGAACGCGTGGGCGGAGGGGCTCTGGCCACACGCCTACTCGGTGACGTGGTGCGCCGACGGCGTATGCACTCACTCCTACCAGATCACGAACACGGGCAGCTCTCTTTCGCTCGGCACGTTCTGTCACGAGAACGGTCACATGCTGATGGGATGGCCCGACCTCTACGACTACGACTACGATTCGACGGGCGTCGGGCAGTTCTGCATCATGTGCTACGGCACGTCCGGTACGAACCCGTGCGAGCCCTGCGCGTACATGAAATACGACGCGGGCTGGGGAGACGTCACGGTGCTGACGAACCCGCAGGGCGGGCTCTCCGCTCCTGTCGCCACGAACGTCATGTACAAGTTCGAACACCCCGAGCTTCCGAACGAGTACTACCTCGTGGAGAACAGGCAGCGGACGGGGCGCGACGTTGGCATTCCGGACGACGGGCTGGCCATCTGGCACATAGACACCGAGGGCAGCAACAACAACCAGCAGCAGACGCCGGAGCAGCATTACCTGGTCACGCTCGTCCAGGCGGACGGCCGCTGGGACATGGAGAACAACGTCAACTACGGCGACGGCACGGACCTCTACGCCGCGACGCGCTATCCCGAGTGCTCACCGGTGACGTACCCGAACACGGGTTGGTGGGACGGCAGCGAGTCCGGCGCGTTCTTCATGAACATCAGCACATCGAGCGCGACCATGACCCTCGACTTCCACAATGCCGCCTACGTCCTGGAGCTGGCGTCGTCGGTCTACGCCACCGAGATAGAGTACTACGGGACGGCCCTCTACGCGGCGACGCTCAAGAACTGGGCGCCCGTGGACGACACGGCGACCGTGGAGGTGGGTCACGACGTGCTGCCTGACGGCGTCGGACCGTCCGACTGGACGGCGGAGTTCCGGGAGGTGGGGGGCGCGTGGCAGACGGGACCCGCGGACTTCATTCTCGGACCAGGTGAGGAGAAACCGCTGGAGGTCCGCGTCGTCGACGGCATCGGAACGGTCGCCGGAATGGCCGTCACGACGCTGTCGGCCCAGAGCAGTGTCGACCCGCTGAGCAGCGCGGACATCTCGTTCGGCACCTTCGTCGAGGCGCCCTCGCTCCTCATCGTCGACGACGACAACGGGGAGAGCTACGAGACCTACCTCGAAACCGCTCTGGCCGACGCCGGATACGGAGCCATGACGTCGGACGCGGCGACCAGAGGACGCCCCTCGCTCGCACAGATCTCGTCCTACTGGGCCGTGCTCTGGACGACGGGCGCGGGGAACACTCTCTATCTGACGTCAGGTGACGAGCAGAACATGATGGACTACCTCGATGCGGGCGGGAACCTGTTCCTGACGAGCACGGAGTACCTGTCGAGCAGGTCGCTTCCGAACACGTTCATCACGGACTACCTTCACATCGACTCGTGGGTGAACGACAACAGCGGGTTCCTCATGACCGGTGTCCCGAGCGACCCGGTGTCGGACGGGATGGCACTGATGGTCCTCGGTGGCCCGATCCTGCCGGGAAGCAGTGATGCGATCGTTCCTGCCGCCCCGGCCGACTCCATCTTCTCGACCCCGGTGGGGATCAAGGGCATCAAGGTGGAGGAAGGCGGCCACAAGCTCGTGTTCCTCTCGTTCCCCTTCGAGAATGTCCCGGTCGGCGATCCCGACCCGGACAACCAGAGTACGCTCGTCGCCAGGATCCTCGGATGGTTCGGGTCCACGACTGGCGTCGAGACGAACGACATCGACCGCCTCGCGATGCGTCAGAACGCGCCCAATCCCTTCAACCCCATCACGAAGATCGCGTTCACCGTTCCGGAAGACGCGGGCAGCGTCACCCTCACGATCTACAACGTGAGTGGACGGGTCGTGCGGCGGCTGGTCGACGGACCTCTGAGCGCGGGGCCGCATTCGGTCGTCTGGAACGGCAGAGACGACGGCGGCGAGAACCTGGCGTCGGGGGTCTATTTCGCCCGGCTGGCGGCGGGCGGGGAGAGCCTCCTCAAGAAGATGACGCTTCTGAAGTAGCGATCCGGCGGCCCCACACAGGAGCTCTCCGGACCGGACAGATACCTGCTTGACCAGCGCGGCCGCTCCCTCATGACGGGAGCGGCCGCGCTGTTTGGAAGGTCGGTCCGGGAGCGAACGCCGCGGTGCTCCTGCCCCCGGCACGCCCGGCCCAAGCCGCGTATTTCGACTCAGGCGGGCTCTGCGAGACCCCGAGCGCAATTAGTGGCGATTCGACGGTCTTGACACGAGTTTCCGCCATTTTTGGCACTACACTTGCAATAGTGTGATTCCTGAAATGTCCCCGAAGGGAATCAGCATCGGAGCCTTTCGCCGCGCGCTGTAGCGCGCCGCTGGTGCAGGAGGAGAATCCGTGGCAGTCGGCGAGTATCGCAAAACCTGGACCTGGAGCTACACGTTCCTGGGAGTCATCATGGGACTCCTGCTGCCGGCCGTGGCCACTGTGGTGGAACTGGCGCTGGGGCAACGTCAGCTGACGCTCAGCAACGTCCTGTGGGCTCAGTCAAGTCCGTCGGTACTGTGGCTCATGAACCTCTCACCGCTCATCCTCGGCTTCCTGGGGCGCGCGGTCGGGCGCCAGCAGGACGCCGCCGTCCTTCTGAACTACGAACTCGAGAGAAGGATCCATCAGGTCTCCGAGGCGAATCGGGCACTGGCCACCGAGATGACCCATCGCGCCGAACTCGAGGAACAGCTCCGTCATTCGCAGAAGCTCGAGGCGGTCGGGCAGCTCGCGGGAGGTATCGCTCACGACTTCAACAACCTGCTGACCGCGATACTCGGTTACTCGGAACTGCTCCGGGATGAGCTGGGAACGAGGGATTCAAAGAGGGAGTACGCCGAGGAGATCCACAAGGCGGGCGAGCGCGCCGCGTCGCTCGTCCAGCAGCTTCTCGGGTTCAGCAGAAAGCAGATCATAGCGCCGAGGGTGGTCGACCTGAACGCAGCCCTTGCAGAATCGCGCAGGTTGCTCGAGCGCGTAATCGGCGAGGACGTCCGACTGGACGTCATCGCATCCGAGTACCCCGTCCACACGCTCATCGATCCCGTGCAGGTGGACCAGGTGCTCGTCAATCTCGTGGTCAACGCCAGGGACGCCATGCCGAATGGAGGGACCGTCACACTGAGAGCGGCCTGGGTCACGCTCGAGGGGGCTGACTGCGATTTCAACCCTGAAGCGAAGCCGGGCGAGTACTGCCTTCTCGAAGTCACCGACACCGGCGTAGGCATGGACGAGCAGACCCTGGAGAAGATCTTCGAGCCCTTCTTCACCACCAAGGACAAGGCGAAGGGCACCGGACTCGGACTCGCGACGACCTACGGCATCGTCAAGCAGAACGGTGGCTTCATCGATGTTATGTCGCACCTCGGCGACGGCGCCACCTTCCGCATCTACCTCCCCCTGACAGACGCGGGCGAGCAGAAGGTCTCCCGGAACGTCAGACGCGCGTCCAGGGAAGGTCGCGAGTGCGTTCTATTGGTCGAGGACGAGAAGGTGGTCAGGGCGCTCGCATCGAAGGCCCTGAGAGACCGCGGGTATGAGGTTCTCGAGGCCGAGCACGCTGAAGACGCCGAGGCGATCTGGACCAGGCGTAAGAACGACGTTGACCTGCTGGTCACCGACATCATCATGCCCGGGCTTGACGGCAAGCGGCTCGCCGAGCATCTCCGCGGGGAGCGGCCCGAGCTGCGCGTGCTCTTCATGTCCGGATACGACTGCGCGCTCCTGAGCAGGCACGACGTCTTCGAGGACGAGACGGAGTTCCTTCCGAAGCCGTTCACGGTGGACGGATTCGCCGGGAAGGTCCGCCACGTGCTCGACGCCGGGTCGGTCATCCCGCTGCAGGTTCATGTCCCGGTCGAGGGTGGCGTCACCATGGCCCAGCGCCACTGACCCAACGCCTCGTGCGGCGCCCGCGCCCCCCTACCTGACATATGTACCTACGACAGGTCCCTTGTCTGCCACCTTGGGAAGGGCGCCATGGTGAGCAGCCCGGTGGTCCGCGCGGCCCGCAAAAGCGGATTCCTGCGCGACAACCGGCCCCGCCCGCCCGCTCACCACCGATGAAACCCCCGCGGAAATGATGTATAATCCCCGGAACGTACGCGGGGGCCCGTCTCCCGGGTCGCCGCGCCGTCGCCGCGTCCCGTGATAGGGGAGACACGCATGGAACGTCAGCCGCATAGCGCCCGGCGATATGGGAACCGAGCGAGTGTGCTCGCACCGGTTTGCCTGGCCCTCGTCCTGACAGGCGCGGCGGCTTCAGATGTTCCGGTCTACGTGTTCCCCGAACCCGCGATCGACGATCCTCCAAAGCACTACATCTGCTTCAAGACCGACGTCTCCATCGACATCGACGGGCGCATCGACGAGCCGGCCTGGCGCGAGGCGCCCTGGACGGACGAGTTCGTGGACATAGAGGGCGACCGCGGGTCCTCACCTCGATTCTCGACCAGGGTGAAGATGCTCTGGGACGACGAGTACTTCTACGTGGCCGCCGAGATGGAGGAACCAGACGTCTGGGCCACGCTGACGGAACGCGATGCGGTCATCTTCCACGACAATGACTTCGAGGTCTTCATCGACCCCGACGGCGACACGCATGAGTACTACGAGCTCGAGGTCAACGCGTTCGGCACCGAGTGGGACCTGCTTCTGACGAAGCCTTACCGTGACGGCGGCACGGCCATCGACTCCTGGGACATCCAGGGCCTCAGAACCGGTGTCTGGGTCGACGGGACGCTCAACGATCCGGGCGACACGGACGCGGGTTGGAGCATCGAGCTCGCCATGCCCTGGGCGGTACTCGAGGAGTGCGCGCACAAGCCGACGCCTCCCGAGGACGGAGACCAGTGGCGCGTCAACTTCTCGCGGGTCGAGTGGAAGACGGAGGTCATCGACGGCGGCTACGTCAAGCTGTTGAACCCCGAGAGCGGGCGGCCGCTTCCTGAAGACAACTGGGTGTGGTCGCCTCAGGGGCTCGTCAACATGCACTACCCGGAGATGTGGGGGTTCGTTCAGTTCTCCGGCCTCCCTGCAGAGGCTGCTCTGTCGGGATACACTCCCGACCCGTCGAACGCGGCCAGGTTCGCGCTGCTGGAGCTGTACTACAAGGAGAGGACGTTCTTCGGGAACAACGGCGCCTACACGGACGACCTCGAGACGCTGAGACTCGGAGAGGCGCCTGATGGAGTGAACTGGCCGCCGGACATCTCGGTGACTCCAGGCTCGTTCGAAGCATCGATCACGTCCCGGAACGGGACGACGCTCCACATCTCTGAAGACGGGCATGTCTGGTAGCGAGGGTGCGCTCACGTGGCCGCTCGCCACGCACGGACCGTCACACCGCGCGCAGGGAGAGACACCAATGAACATGGCACCTGTCGACTGGGGCATCCTCTTCGTGGTTCTCGGGGTGCTGGTCGGCGGTGTCCTCCTGAGCCGCCGCTACATGAGGAGCGTCGCCGACTTCCTGGTGGCGGGCAGGACGGCCGGGCGCTATCTCATCAGCATGGCAGCAGGGATAGCGGGCTTAGGCGCCATCACCATAGTGGGCCTGCTGGAGATGAACTACATCGCGGGCTTCTCGATGACGTGGTGGGGCTTCACGATGAGCGTGGTCATCCTCGTCATCACGGTCTCG
>JAUWLR010000123.1 GCA_030613615.1 Candidatus Eiseniibacteriota bacterium | reverse complement strand
TGCACCACGCAGGGAATGCTGTTCGCCGACCCGCTACTCTGCGACCCGGCGCGCGGTGCGCTGCAGCTCAAGGAGTGCTCGCCGTGCATCGGATCTGGAGCGTCCGGCGGCCACATCGGAGCGTTTGCAGCGCGCTGCGCGTGCGTCACGCCGGAGCAACCGTCCATCAAGTTCGGACTCCGCGCCGCGAGGCCATCACCATTCACGGACTCGACAATCCTCCGGCTCGACGTTCCGGCCGGCGCGGGGCACGTCACGCTGGCGGTCTACAACGTGCGGGGACAGCTCGTCAGGACACTCGTCGACGGCGCGCTGACACCGGGCCGCCGCGAGTTCGTCTGGAACGGGATGGACGACGCCGGACGCGACGTTTCGGCGGGCGCATACTTCGCGCGGTGCGAAAGCGACGCGGGTTCGGACACGCGGAAGCTCGTGCTCATGCGGTAGAGCGTAGCCGGGTGCTTGCCGAGCCCTGTGCTCCCGAGGTCGGACTTGAGGGATTCCCTGAGAGGCCTTTGCGCCCTTCAAGTACACAAAGACGCCGCCGCCCGTTTCCGGGCGGCGGCTCGTCTCGCCTTGGATCCCCATCCCCACTTGTCTCCGGACTCTGCGTCATCCGGCGCTCAGTTGCGAAGTGCAGGTTCCCGATTCACGCGCCGAACCAGGGGATCCTCGGCATATGAGGGGCCCCGCCAGCAGCCCCTACATCCTGTTTCCATACGGTGACCCTGTCCCTCCCCCTGCCTCTGCTGCGGCGCATCATCTCCTCGGCCCGCTCGATGAGGACATCTGGTGCGGTGCATCAGATGCTCAGCCCGCTCGATGAGCACACCCGCCGCATGGGTGCCTACTGCGTATTATACCAAAACGTATGTCCTACGTCAAGGCGCAACGTGAGCAATCAGTCAAGAAAAGGCCTGCCCACAGGCAGGCCTTTCTCATGTCGCATTCCTGACGTATGAATCGCCGGTCACACACTACTGCCGTGCCGGTCTGCTGTTACGGAGCTACTCCCCGGCCGCCACCTACCCCCGACCGCCACCTGCTCCCCAACCACCACCTACTCTCCGATCACCAGCTGCCCGCCCCCACTGAGCTTCGCCTCCTCGAGCATCGTCTCCGCTCGCATGATGACCGAGTCGGTGGAGTCCCCGCGGCGCACCATCGTCGCCCCGACGGAAGCGCCGATCCCGAGTGCCGTCCTGTCCCAGGGCTTGAGCAGGTTGCTCAGGAGCATCAGGAAGCGCTCGCCCATCGACCGCAGTCCCTCACGATCGATATTGACGCCAATGGCCGCGAAAGTGTCGTCCTCCCACCTGGCCACCGTGTCGAACGAACGCGCCGCCAGGAACCACGTCCGGCCGATCATGCGCAGGACGTCGTCCCCCGCCGCGGCGCCGAATTTCTCGTTCAGCTTCGCGAACCCGTCGAGGTCTATCATCATGATCCCGAAGTAGCGGCCGTACCGCTCGAGCTCCGCGCGGTGCGCCGTCACTTCCTCTTCGATGTAGCGTCTGTTCGGAAGGCGCGTCAGCACGTCGAGCCGAGCCAGCCTCTCCAGATGCTCGAGGCGCTTCTCCATATCGTTCCGAACCGACCTGTCTGAGAAGATCTCCGCCGCGCCGGTGATGCGGCCGTCCGCGTCCCTGAGAGGCACCATGCGCGCGTGCGCCGGCACGAGGTGCCCTTCCTTGTGGCGCATGTAGACCTGCACCTCTCGCATGTCCCGGTGGTCATCAGACTCCAGCAACGGGCAGATACTGTCGCACAGGTTGACGCCCTTCTCGTCGACATGGACAGGCGCCTTGTCCTTGCAGTCCGTTCCCACCATCTCAGCCGCGGTGTAGCCCGTCAGCTTCTCGGCGCCCTTGTTCCAGTGCGTGATGCGGCGCTTGGTGTCCAGGATCCAGACTGCGTCGTAGAGGTTGTCTATGACGCTGAAGAGATCGAGTTTCTCCATTTGAGAGCCCCCCCGCGGTGGCCCGGTAGTTCGGCGTCATCTCTTCCGGAAGAGAACGACGCGGTTCGTGTTGGTCCCCTTGGCGCGATTACTCACGCCCCAGCAGTTCGCCGTCTTCGTGAACTCCTGATCATTGATGAGGACGAGCACGGGCACAAGCCCCGCTCGCAGCCCGCACGGCAGAACCGCTTCCTCCAGCTTCAGCGTACCCGCCCGCACCTCCCCGACCTCGAAGGCGATGTGCCCTCCGGGGTGCAGTACGCGCGCCAACTCCACAAACACGTCGGTCATGGCTTCTTGCCAAGCGGAGAGGTCACGAACAACAGTCACCGGAACCTCACCGGCGCTTATACCACAGAACCAGCACCGAAGCCAATTATCCCGCACGTAGTCGACAACGTCGAGGAAGGGCGGCGAGGTGACGACAAGCGCCACTGAGCCGTCCGCGACCTCGGGAGTCGCCGAAGCAGATCCCGTAACAAGCAATGACCGTGCCCAAACCCTCGCGAGCACCCTTCTTTCGGCGTCCCCAAGCCCGCCCAGGAGCGCGCGGCTCTTCTTCAGAATGAGCTCCAGGACGTCCCTGCGGGGAGGAGTCTGGCCCCGCCGCTCGTTGATCTTCCGCTGCGATTCCACCGACACGGCCTGGTTCGGCGGGAGCGTGTAGACCGAGAAGAAGCCGCTCGAGTGCCCGGTCAGACGGCTGACCGCGACCATGCGTATCCAGCGGTCGGCGGCGTCAAGCGTTCCCTCCGCGTCTCTGGCAAGTAGATACCCTCTGAGCGCAGATAGTTCCCTGAGCGTATCCGGATGATAGAAGACGAGCAGCTCGTCGTGCGCCACGTCCCGCGGCCCGCCGGTCGCAGCGGGGCCGCCTGACCGGCCGAGGTCAATCTCTGCCAGGCGCGCCTCGACGTCGTTCAGCCCGGGCGGCTCCAGACGCGGCCGAACGAGGATTTCGGAAAGAGGGTTGACGTCGCAGCCCAGGGGCACGCGCCCCGCGAGAGCCGCCTCGAGCGGCGTCGTTCCCCGCCCCATGAACGGGTCGTACACGACGTCGCCCGCGCCGGTCAGGCGGTCGATGAAGAAGCGCGGGAGCTGCGGCTTGAAGCACGCGCGGTAGGAGATCTCGTGCAGCCGGTTGGCGGCCCGCTGCTTCGAGGTCCAGAACTCGTTCGTGAACGTATCGACAGACACGCGCCCGGAAGGCCCATCGACCTCGGTCACTCCGATCGTTGTCGGCGTCCCGAAGTCGTCGAACGCGATCAGCTCATCGGTGAGCGACGGGCAAATGGCACGCGCGCTGCCGCCGGAATCAGGCATCGTCCTCCCATCCCAGGAGCACTGCCGCGCGCCAGTCCCCGCGCGTTAGTCCTCGCACCGTACAGGATGTGGCCCGCCGAAGAAACGGGCGCTCCTGAAGACCTTCTCCCCCTGCACCACGCCCACGCGCCCGAGGGAGATCGGTTCGCTTCCATCCAGGGCCTGCACCATCACGTCATACTCGCCGGGCCGGACCGGAATGCGCGCCATCCATATCTCGGCTGGAAGAAGCACCCAGCTGCGCGTGTCGGCTTGCTCGGTCTCCGCGACGGCGACTGTTGCCACGTTCTCGAACAGCCAGGCGAACACGGCCTTCCAGGAGCCTCCGTCGTCATCATCGACGTGGGCAGCCGGCTGCTCATCCGAGTCCTCGTCCCGGTCCTCCTCAAGCTCATGTTTCGCGAGGGCCAGCGTGACCTGCTTCGCGGTGGCGCGCAACGTCGACCGCAGCACAATGGCCGGCGTCCGGCGCTCCAGCACCCAGCGAGCGAGCGCGTCCAGGTCCTGCACCTTCTCGGCCGTTTCCTCAAAGGCGCACTCACCCGTCGAATCGGCAACTCCCGCACGGAACGGCACGCCTGCTCCGGACGGGCTCACGAACTCCGGGTAGGCCACCTTCACGAGGGCGGCCAGATTGGTTCGGCCCCGCAGTTCCTCCGGCACAAGCGCTCGATGGATGGGCACGTGAACCGACTTCTCGACCTTGTATGGAGCCCAGCCGGACTCGATGACAACGATGATCTCCGCCTGCGGCCCCGGATGTCCCGCTCGCACGGGGATGGGGACCGTATCCGGCTCCGCGGCCGTCACATGCTCCGTCTCCGAGGCCGGTTCCGGGATCACGGTCCGGTCCGCCGGCCACCGTGGGTCCTCCAGCCTGTCGAGCGACCGATCCAGTCCCAGCGGCGTCGGGACGCCCATCTCGCCGCCCCGCTCTCCCTCGTACGCCCGGACACCCAGTCGGAAGTCGACCCTCGCGTCGTCCCGATGCCCCATCGACTCGTAGATGAGGCCGGAGAGGTAGCGGATGAATCCGTCCTCCTGGTAGCGCCCGTCGTCCTCGTACCGCGCATCGAGCTCCCGGAACACCTCGTCAAGCCGTCTGCACTCGACCAGCGCGCCCTGGAGATCGTCCATCTCGAGGTAGTTCAGCGCCATGTAGTAATGGAGGTATGCGCGCTCGTAGTCCTCGCCCGAGTAGGCCTTGACCGTCTCGTTGAACGTGTAGTCCGTCAGCGTCTCCGTGACGCTCCAGGGCTCGAGCTCGTCCGACACAGCAGCCGCCACCTGGAACTCGCGGTTGCTGGCCTCGAAGTCACCCGCCAGGTGCAGCAGGTGCCCGCGCTGCGCGTGGTAGAGGAAGCGGTCCTTGTCAGACTCGGCGAGCTTCGTTTCATCGATGGCGATGACAGCCGCGGCTGGGTCCCCATGATACATGAGTTCCAGTGGCTCACAGAGCACGCGTGCGTGCTGAGAACAACCCACCAGCGCACACACCGACACGAGCGCTGCCAGAACCACGGTTCTCGTAGTGATGCCTCGCAATCTCACTCCTAGAACCTGACCTTCGAGCCCTCAACAAGGTGCTTCCGCTCGGCGGTTCCGATCCAGACCTTCTCCCAGTTCCTGAGGTCTGTCAGCGACAGGTCGACCTTGTAGTAGACGATGGCGCTCTGGCCCGCCTGGTCGACGATCGAGTTGACGACCCCGAACATCACGAAGTCGCCCCCGGAGACGCCGCGGTCAACGTCATCGGAGACGCCGCCGCCCTTCGCCATCCCGCGCTGCCACTCGACCTCGCGCATCAGGTCCGCGCGCACCGCTTCATCAGCAACGAACCGCACCACGCCGGAATTGATGATGACCCGCTGCAGCTCGTTCATGAAGATGTCTGTGTTGATGTGCTCGCTCGTGTTGTTCTCTATGTCCGCGATGAGGATTCGCGGCCTCTGGTCGCCATGCTGCCCCCTGAACTCGGGCAGCCACGGGCTGTCGAGGCATTGCGGGACTAGCTCTTCGGCAACTGCGCGGGCGTCGGAGTCGTTCCAGCGCCCGGTGAGGTAGCCTTCCGTGCGCGGGTCGACGTTCGCGACCTTGGTGCCGCCGCATCCCGCGAGCACGGCCACTGCCAGCGCGCACACGACCGCAGCGAGTGCCAGCCTCTTGAACAGATTCGAACACACCATCGTTGTCCTCCTTCCGAGTGAATCACGCGGTCCAACGTCCCGCGTGATACCTGCTAGCCGTCACGCCTGGTGTCGCCCGCGGCGTCTCCAAGCAACCGCCCGTTCGCCACCATCAGCGCGAGCAGATTGAACGGCACCTGAAACATCCACGTCGACAATATGTTCCCGAAACCCGTCAGATGACCCTGAGTCACGTAGTGCATCGGGACGAACAGCACCGGCGTCCACAGAAGCGCCGCCGCGTACGCAACGCCGAGTTCCTTGAGGCCGGCGAGAGAGAGCCTGCCCCGGGACAGCCTGTGAACCACGAAACCCCAGACCGCAAACACCGTCACGCAGACGATGCCCGCCGTCAGCACCTGAACTGCGATCTGGTTCCGCAGTCCTACCAGCCTGTAAACCGCAAACCCCACTGCCATGGCGACGAGAGTGATGACGACCAGGGCGAACCCGTGGAGAATCGTGGGCCCCGGTCTCACTGTCCGCCTCATAGCGGGCGCCTCCGTCCTCATGGAGCGCCCGCACCTCCGTACCGCTCCCGCCACTCGTCCTCCAGTATGCTCATCATCACGAAGTCGTGGAAGGCGCCATCGCGGAAGTAGCCGTCGCGCTGGACACCCTCCTCGCGGAACCCGAGCTTCTTCCAGAACGAAAGCGCCGCCTCGTTGAACCCGACCACGCCGATCGCAACCCTGTGCAGCCCAAGGTAGTTGAATGCGAAGTCGAGCAGAAGCCGTCCCGCCTCGCTGCCGTGGCCCTTCCCTCTCTCTTCCTTCTCACCGACGATGACGGTCATGTCCGTGGTGCGCCACTCGGGGGACAGCCGGAGCAGCCCGGCCTCACCAATGACGCGGTCGTCCTCATCGGCGACTATGACATACCAGATTCGCGAGGGGTCGCTGTCCACGCGCTCGAACCACTTCCCCGCGTCCTCCTCGGTCATGGGCGCGGTCGCGCCAATCAGTGCGCGCGTCTCGGGATCGTCGAGCCAGCTGCGGATGTGAAGAAGGTCATCGCGCGCAAGCCTGCGGAGCGTGGTGCTTTCCCCTATGATGAAGCGCGGTCCCACGCGCTGCCGTTCGTCGTCCGGCATCACTATGTCTCCTCGCTGCGGCCGTCGTCCGTGGACTCGCTGCGGCCGTCGGCCCCGGGCTCGGCGCCCGTACGCTCGATGACATAAACGCCCCCGCAGAACGAAACCTGGCCGTAGCACGCGGTCAGGCCCACCGCCGCCAGCGCCTCGATCGCCTCATCGGCGGCCCAGTAGTGCTCGTCCTCGTCCCAGAGGCAGCCCTCCCACCTCTGTCTCTTCTCGTCCCACGTCCCACTGAAGCGCTTCTCCGCCTCGTCCCGGACGGTCCTGGTCGGGAAGGAGATGTCCCCCACCACGACACGCCCC
>JAUWLR010000184.1 GCA_030613615.1 Candidatus Eiseniibacteriota bacterium | reverse complement strand
TCAGACCGAGCAGCAAGAGCCACGGACCGAGCACTCCCCCGGACACGATTGCACCCGCCAGGAGCAGGCTCGTCCGGCGCCCGGCACGCCACGGCAGGCAGAAGGAACGCTCCCGGAGCAGGATGGGCAGGACACCGATGGCAGCACCGATGTAGAGAAGGCCGGCCAATGCCTGAGGTTCCACATCCTGCAAGAGCATCTTGCTGGCAGGCGTAGCCGCACCAAACAGACACGCCGCAAGCAAGCCCGCACCAACGAGGAAGCCTGTGTTCCTTCTGTCGCTCATGCACCTCCGAGCGGGCGGCCACCGTCGCCCCAGAATACGGACCGCGGCCGGCTACGCCGATGAACGGGGCTTCAAGTGTGCCGAGTGCTCGGCAACTACTCCCCCTGCCCCGTCCTGAAGACCAGAAGGTACGGGACGGCCGAATGTCCCTCTGTGTCCTGGAACGACTGGAACTGATCCACGTTGAGCCAGATGGCGTAGGTCTTCTCCGCTTCGAGCGCGACGTGGAGCACGCAGGTGCGATTGTCCTCCAGGAACTCCGTCGCTCCGCTGAGCACCGGGAAGGAGCCCTCCTGCACGGAACACCACGACCAGCAATGGCCCGTGACCTTCATGTCCTTGCTGAACGTCACGGAGATCTCGCTCAGGTTCGGGTCCACGGCGGCGTCGCCACACAGCGGCACGGTGCTCACCACCGAGGGCGGGAGGGCCTCGAGCGAGACGTCGTCTGTGATCTCCCCTGCCAGACAGTTCGGCGCGGAGGCCACCACAAGCAGCAGAAACAGAAGTGCGTGTGCTGCTGTCTTCATCATATCTCCTTTGGTGTTTGTCCACCACGTTCTTGAGTGCATAAGGTACGGTTCAGGTCGATTGGGATCCGCTTCGGAGCGCTGTGGGATATAGATCACGTCCGAATGCGCGGAGTCACGCACGAACGCTTGGGTGGCGCGGCGCGCGTGACAGCGCGCGGTGCGATCGGCGGAACAACCAAGCTCGTCGGCTGCATATGCTAGCTAGGCGCCCCGGCCACCCAGACGAAACGCGCGGACTACAGTAGATCGCCAATCCTCGGGGATGCTCGCCCTCTTTCCTGTCGTCCAGTCGAGGACCTCGTCTGGGATCTTCACCAGATGGAGCTTGTCCACGACACAGCTGGAGCCCAGGGGCAAGGTCTTCGCCTGCTGCAGAGCTTTTTCGTACTTCGGCTGATCCAGGTCGGCCTCTCGCGGGTGGTCCCAGTTGTAATCCGACCCCTCCTTGACGAACAAACCGAGACCAAGGTGCGGCACGAAGTCGATGTCGTCCCGCCTGTACCTATCCAGGACTCCCGTGTAGAGCGATCGATTCAGGTCCTTCGCTTCTCTTTTGCCCGTCGCGAGTGCGAGAAACAGCCAATGGTCTCTGGACTTGTGGAAGCCGCCAAGTCTGATCTCGAATGGCCTCCAGTCCCCTAGTACACCCTCAATGTGACTGACGAGTTCCGTCTCTCCGACAGCATCCGGCACCGGGAACACAATCGTGATGTGCTGCTCGCTGTGATCAGCCGTCGGATCGTACTCTCTCCTCACCCGGCCGATCGCCTCACCGAGCTCCGAGTCCAGCTGTGGGTAGAACACCAGGGCGTAGTGCATCATGCTCCCTCTATAAGGGCGCCTGTCGGACCGCGTATCAGCCGCGAGCGTCAAGGCCGGCGCGGGGTGTGCCGGAGCGAAGCAACCCCCGTGCAGACGACGTGACACCCAAGCTCGTCGGGTTCATGCGCTAGTCAGGCCCCGCGCTCACGTCACCTGACCAGATGAGCTACGTGCAAGACCCAGTGATAGACCAAGCAACACGACCCCTACACTGACGAAGAAACCTCCATGGAGGAAGATCATGCGCTTGTCACCCAGCATTGAACCGCCAATGATGGGCACGAGTGCAATCGCGAACAGTGCGATCGCTGCACCTAGCACCCACTTCGATGACTTCGAGCGTTTGCCCATCTCCACTCCTCCAATCGATTGTGCTGCCGCAGCGCCGTGGGCCTGACGGACCGGGTATCAGCCGCGAGCGTCAAGGCTGGCGCGGCGGGTGCTGCTGCCGAAGGCAGCCGCCTTGCAGACGACGTGACGCCCAAGCTCGTCAGGTGCATACGCTAGTTAGGTTGCGCCGCCATTCCTCCTCCCGAGTCGGCGCTCCAGCTACGCCTGTCCCCAGCGAACCACTTCGACGAGAAACCGGCCGGGATCCGTTCCGCGCGCAGAATCCCCGGGAGCAGGTGCGGTTGCTCCCGCAGCGTCGCTGGGTTGGTGTACTCCCACACAACCGTTCCGTCGCGCGAAACCTCGATAATCCTCCCACGTTCTGACTGCGTGATGAGTGTATTGCCATTGGGGAGCCGCTGTTGCGCGCCTGCCCCTTTGGTGAAGAACCCCGGTTCCGTGAAGGACCAGACCACCGCAAGGCTATCGAAGTCGATCTCGAGCACACGTGACTGGCTGAGCCCCGGCTGCTCTTTCGTGAGGCCGAGGTTGTCGAAGAGCAGGAGATTGCCGTCCACCAACTGGGCTTCGTGCTGCTTGTGCCACCGACCCGAGAGCGCCCACACGATCCTCCCGGAGACGACATCGAGGATCGCGACCGTGCTCATACTCCGAATCGAAAGCAGAAGCTGAAGGCGACCGTCTCTGGACAGGACCTCCACTGAGTTCGTGTGGAAGATGTCTGGCTCGTCGGATGGGAGATGGTCAACCAGCCATGTCTCACCCAGCTCCGACCGCTCGAACGCCTCCAGCAGCGATATGTACGATTGCTGGCGTCCCTTAGCATCAAGCAGCACGATGTTGTCGTCAATGACGACTTCCCCATCGTTGAGGTAGGGTCGAGTGACCGCCGTTCGCACAAGTACGCATATCGTCCCGTCTGACATGACGGCCAGATCGTGGTGGGCGTGCTGGCCGAACCGCCAGACCAGCTCGGAATCGCGATTCAGTCGCAGCAGCTGTGGCGGGCCGCAGGTGATCGCCAGCAGATCGCCGTTCTCAAGAAGGTGAACTCGCGCCCAGTAACCTGAATCGGGATACTGCCACGAGTGCACGACATCACCTTCCATGTCAATGAGGACGGCGTAGGGATCCTCAGCGCTCGTGTACAGGGTGAAACCGGCGAACGCCTGATCCGGTATATGCCTGACCACTCCGATTCGAGCGGGTGTCGGGGCGACTCCAACGACATAGCCAAGAGTCGCTATTCGCTCGAGTTCAAGCTCTTGGGCAGGTGTGAGGTCCGCACGCGTGCTGATGGGGTGTGGTGCGCCCGAGGGCGCACGCTCTGCCTCGTGGCATCCCGGAAGCGCGACGCCAACTCCGAGAGCGGCCATTACGCACACTGTGATGGCTCTGAACGAAACGCGCATCTCCTGTTCTCCGTGCGTTCACTGCTGGCGGCACCCTCCTAACGGACCGCGTATCACCCGCGAGCGTTAAGGCTGGCGCGACGGGTGCAAATGCAGCCGGCGTGACAGCCAAGCTCGTCGGGTGCATACGCTAGTTAGGCCGCGCAGCGCACCCGCAGCGCGGAGCGTTCAGCCGGCAGGTCGGAGGCCCACCAGCGCCTGACGAAGAGGTTCGTTGACCCAGACCCTAGTACCTGCGTCAGAGTCTGGTCCCATGTCCAGAGAACAAGCGTCGGCGACGATTGCCTGAAGTAGTTCGGGGCTGGGCCGCCCACCGTAGAGATTCGCATCTGCAGCTGGGATGACAAAGAAGAACGGGTCAGGCCCTCGAAGAGCGGCCAGCACCATATCCGGGTCAGGCTCGACATAGGGAGACTCCCAATAGCGGCCGGTGCGGAATGTATAGAAGGACATGGAGGCCCACTCGGGTGAGAAGAAGCAGAGCTGTCTCGGATCCACGTTGCGCAGTCCGGGTTCCAGTACCTCTGCGATGCGGGCGAACCCTATAACGTGATCCGTTGCTGTCACAGTGCGCACTTGTTGAGTGGCGGGGGGGGGGGGGGGGGGGGG
>JAUWLR010000137.1 GCA_030613615.1 Candidatus Eiseniibacteriota bacterium | reverse complement strand
TGACGGCTTCGCAGAGGTCCTGTATGCGCTGCTTGCGTCTGGCGAGTGAGTCGACGACGCGATTCCGTTGTCTGACGATCTGGTCGAGCCGTGCCTGAACGCCTTGAGGGAGGAAGACGAGGGCGGTATCCTTAGGGTAGTCCTTAAGGCACCGTGCGAGTGTGAGAGCGTCGATGCGGTTGGTCTTGTTCTTTCGGTGTCCGGCCTGTCGGACGTTCTTCACGCGATAGGCCGAGGGTCTGTAGACGCGGTAGCCTCTGGCCTTGAGGACGGCGGCGACAGGGATCCATGCTCTTCCCGGCGAGTCGATGACGAAGTCGACGGGTTCTTCGTCATTGCGCACAGCCTCGATCTTTCGGAAGAGCTTGTGGAAGCCCTCGGGCGAGGAAGTGAAGCGGAAGCCTCGTCCGATCACGAGTCCTGTCTCGCGTCTGAGGATGACGACGTCGTGTGCGCTCTTTCGTCCGAGGTCGATGCCGACGATGAGAGCCATAGGAGGTGCTCCTTTCTTAGAGAGGTGGGAGAAGGACAGTGACTTCGGTCGAGTTCCTTCGACCTCCGCGGGTTCCGGGTTAGGGTTCAGCCAGTGTCGCGCTTGATACGGGGCGACCAAAGATCCGGTCCCACCAATCCTCTAAATCGGAGCCACCCGCAGAGGTGAAGGGGGGCAATGTTAGGCTCGTGGCAGCTGCTGAAACAGCTCCACACTAGCGCGTATACGCCCTCCTTCGACCTCTGGAGATAGTAGGCCGAACACCGCGGGGGCCAAAGGACCTCTCGAGTCCGGAAGCCCTCTGAACAGCATACGACTAGCGCATGCTGCCGACGAGCTTGGGTGTCACGGTGTCTGCAAGGGGGTCGCCTTCGGCCGCAGCACACCCCGCGCCAGCCCGACGCTCGCGGCTGATACGCGGTCCGTCAGGTGGCGTGGGACGTGATCACGGATTCGCGTTCCACACAGGTTCTGCGACGGGGGCCTTGGTGATATCTCGGTGGGCTAACCCGCCTAACGGGAGGAGGAACGATGAATCGCCGTGCTCTTGCTGTTGTGATTGCGGTTCTGGTCCTGCTAGTGTCGGGATCGGCTCTCGGGGAGCGCAAGGTTGCCGAAGAGACACTGATATTCTGGGAAATCCGAGACGGCGTGTGCACGATCTTCGGCGACAGGGGCCACGGCAGTGGCTTCCTGGTGGATGGTGACATCATCTTGACCAATTCGCATGTCGTGACGGGGTCCCGGTACATCACCGTGCAGTTCGACGAAGCAACGCGAGTCCGAGCGTCCCTCCTCGTAGATGATAAGGCAAGAGACGTTGCTGTGCTCCTAATCGCGCCGAGTTTGCTGGGGGACCGCCCTCGACTGAAACTCGCAGATCGCGTAGCGGAGGAGCTCGCATTCGAGGGTGAGAAGGTGATCGCCGTCGGTAGCCCACTGAACCAGGCACGAATACTGACGTCGGGCATCGTGAGCAAGGTCGAGCGAGGCGCCATCATCTCTGATGTCAACATCAATCCCGGTAACTCGGGAGGCCCGCTTGTGAACATGGACTCGGAGGTGATCGGGATAAACACGTTTGCGGATGACTCACCTCGTGGTCCGGGTGTGTCTGGAAGCATTCCCATCACGGAGGCCCGGGAGGCGATTCAGAAGGCACGGCTCGCTATGCCTAAGGCGGTCCCGCCAGATCCTGAACTGCTACCGGTCACTCCAGACGCAGCATTTCCTATGGAGTCCCTTCCTTGGTCCAGCAAGCGCAGCTACGAAGCGGAGGATTACTCCGTTCGCTCGGCAGGGGGCTTCGAAGTCACAATCACGACCCCTCCTCGGCGGCACTTCCTGCAAGTAGCCAGCGATGAGCGTCTTGCCGGGGAACGCCGTGACAGAGAAGCATTAGCCGGTGTTGATGAAGCCGAGATGTACGACCCACTAGGAGACAGGTTGAAGGAGTGGGCAGAGTACGTCGGGGAGTATGCACCAATTGTCGTGATCCAGGTCACCCCCGAGATCGGAGAGACAGGGGTAAGCACATTCCTCAATGTGCTCGGAGCCGGTCTTGCTGGCTACGCTGGGACGGCATACGCGGGACATCACGTCTACGAGTTCAAGGGCGATCTCCAGGACTTCGAGTTGCAGGCTCGTGGTACGGCCATTCGTGAGCTATTCCGAAGCATGGATATGATGCCGATTTCCGTCTCGGTATATGGGGCGAGCATGGATGACATCGCGCAGCAGGGTGTCTTCGCATACCTTCCGGACTCCTTCTCCTTGGACAAGTCTGTGGAGTTGAGCATGACGATTCAGGATTTGAAAAAGCCTGATCAGATCGTAGAGGTGGTTTTTCCGCGCCGTTGTCTTGAGCAGATATGGGTCGATTTTGAGCCGTATCGAGACATGGCAGTTGCCCGAACACGACCGCTTCACGTCCAGTGAGGAGATTGTCCATGCAGAGGAATCGTACGCGGATTGGAACTAGGCTGGTCTGCGCGTGCATGCTCGGCGTGGTGCTGCTTGCGGGGTGCGCTCCCACGTATCGCTACTCCTATTCGGAGTGCAGGACATTCACAGATGAGAACGTGGCGCAACTTAGAGTCGGCATGTCGCACGCCGAGGTCATTGCCCTGTTCGGGAATCCAGATGAGCAGTATGTCTCGGAGTACGGAGCCGACGTAGGAGAACCATGGACTGGGCGGGCTCTTATCTACTTCACCAGTGTCGACAAGGACCTGGAGTATGCGAAGCGCTACAGGAAGAACCTCCTTGTCTTCTTCCCGAGCGAAGGTGAGATGAAACTCAACCACTGGGAGCTGGAATAGCGCTGGTGGCTCAAGGGGGCTGCACTCCCACGTCACCCAACATTCTCTAAGCCGTTGCCACTCCTTTCTTGGAGTAGTCGACGCCGCCCCAGGTAGCTGTGATTATGGCTTTGGCCTCGGCTCTGCTGATTGGGTTGCCCGACAGATCGCGGAAGACGTAGCGCGGGCGTGGGCTCTTGTCTTGTTCCGCTTGCTTGAGCCTCTTCATGGTTTGATGGATTCTAGGGAGGAGCTTGGCGTTGGCGACGGCACAGACGGCTTGGGTGTGGGTGTGTCCGGCGCGTCTCCTCTTGTGATAGAAGGCGGCCATTTCGAGGTCCCACTTGTATGCGTTCTCGGCTGCGAGGTAGAGGCATCGCTTGTAGCGGTTGCAGCTCATCTTTGACATGGGCATAGACGAGGATGCGTGGTCACCGGTCTTCCTGACCGAGGGATAGAAGCCGGCAAAGCCCTTGTGCTTATTGAGGGTTTCGAAGCGGTCGATGTCGCCGACGCAGGAACGGATGCCTGCAGCGAGTATGTGCTGGATTCCTGGGAGCGAGATGAGGGAGTCCGTTGGATCGAGTTCCCTGTTGAGCTTCTTCATCTGCAGCTCGAGCAGATCGCGACGTTGCTCCTCTCGTTCGAGCTGGTCGAGTTCCCAGTTCAACTCATCCTGTAGGATCCGTTCGTCGAAGGGCATGGAGTCGGCGTCTCTGACGGTTCGGTAGAGCTCCACGGCTCTCTCGCACGCCAGGAAGAGCTTGTCGAGTGTCTCGGGTTCGAGCTCGAGTCGATAGCGTTTCTGTAGGAAGAGGCCGAGTCGTTTCTTGCCGAGCCTGAGGACGGATCTGGGATCGATGTAGGCACGCAGGAAGGCACGTCCGGCCTCGTTGAGAAGGAAGCCATCTGGGAGCCTCGTGAGGCCCGGATTGACGGCTTCGCAGAGGTCCTGGATGCGCTGCTTGCGTCTGGCGAGTGAGTCGACGACGCGATCGCGCTGTCTGACGATCTGGTCGAGTCGTGCGTGATCGCCTTGAGGGAGAAAAACCTGGGCGGTATCCTTGGGGTAGCTCATGAGGCAACGGGCAAGGGCGAGGGCGTCGATGCGGTTGGTCTTGTTCTTGCGGTGTCCGGCCTGCCGGACCTTCTTGACGCGGTATGCTGAGGGCCGGTAGACGCGGAAGCCTCTGGCCTTGAGGACGGCGGCGACAGGGATCCATGCTCTTCCGGGCGAGTCGATGACGAAGTCTACGGGTTCGTCTGGGTTCAGCAGCGCATCGATCTTTCGGAAGAGCTTGTCGAAGCCCTCGGGCGAGGAAGTGAAGCGGAAGCCTCGGCCGATCTCGAGTCCGGTGTCGCGTCTGAGGATAACGGCGTCGTGTGCGCTCTTGCGGCCGAGGTCGATGCCGACGACGAGTGCCATAGAAGGTGCTCCTTTCTAGAGAGGTGGGAGAAGGACAGAGACTTCGGTCGAGTTCCTTCGACCTCCACGGGTTCCGGGTCAGGGTTCTGCCAGTGTCGCGCTTGATACGGGGCGACCGACGGTCCGGTCCCACCAATCCTCTAAATCGGAGCCACCCGCAGAGGCGAAGGGGGGCAATGTTGGGCCCGTGGCAGCTGCTGTAACAGCTCCACACTAGCGTGTATCCGCCCTCCTTCGACCTCTGGAGATAGTAGGCCGAACACCGTGGGGGCCAAAGGACCTCTCGAGTCCGCAAGGCCTCTGAACAGCATACGACTAGCGTATGCAGCCGACGAGCTTGGCTGTCACGCCGGCTGCACCGCGGGCTGACGCCCGCGACGCACCCGCCGCGCCAGCCTTAGCGCTCGCGGCTGATACGCGGTCCGTTAGACGCCCCGCAACACCATCTTGGAGGGTGGAATGGGGTACCAGTTCGTGCTGAGTTGCACCAGAGTGTGTATCACGCTCCTCGTAGCACTCGTCCTCACCTCTTGTGGCGGTGAGTCGGAACGGACGCCCGAGGTCGAGCTGACCGAGGTCGCTGGGTCCGTGTTCATCGTCACTCGCGGTGCAGAGAGCATCAAGCTTGGCCTGGTGCCCGTGGCAGCCTACTCAGAGTCATCCATCGCGGGACTGCTGGAGGAGCGAGCGGAGGCGGCCGGCGTTCAGCGCGCCACAATAGGTCCGCTCGTCGAGGAGGCACGCCGGAAAGCACAGAGAATGCGGAGCCGCATCCCCGCTCTGCAGACTGAGGCAGACGCCGCCCATCGGCGGTTCGAGGAGGGGAGGTCGGAGCCTGCTATCTATCAGCAAGCATGGAAGGACTACTCGGCCGTAAACGAGCAGATAGAGGCAGCCAAGCGGTCGGCCGCCAAGCAGGAGGCGGATGCGGAGCGGCTCAATCGGAGTCTGGAGCGTTTCAGCCCGAGCTTCTACTTCGACTATTTGCCGACCCCGATCGCTGCCGCCAAGACCGATGCCGATGGTCGCTTCGTCATCCGTGTACCGTCGGGGCAGCGCGTGGCCTTGGCAGCGCGGTCGCAGCGGGAGGTGTTCGGCAGCACCGAGGAGTACCATTGGCTCGTTTGGTTGACGCCCAGCGGGGCGACTATGGACATCATGCTAAGCAACGACAACATGGTGACATCTGGGACACCTTCGTCAGTACTCCAAGACAATCACTTCGTTTTGCCTGGCGTAGGTAGTCCTGTAGCAGCAGAGGAGTAGTTGCGTGGCGTCTAACTAGCGTATGCAGCCGACGAGCTTGGCTGTCACGCCGACCGCACCGCGGGCTGGCGCCCGCGACGCACCCGCCGCGCCAGCCTTAACGCTCGCGGCTGATACGCGGTCCGTTAGCCAGCGAACCAGCTGTAGACCCTGTTTCTTGAGCTCAGTGGACAGGTACGAGGGAAGAGAGCAAAGGCAGAAGGGAAGAGGCGGGCCATTGGGGCGAGCCCGCATGAGCAGAGGGCACTCTGGGTGCTATCATCAAGTTGCAGGGTGACTGAGGAAGCGGCCCAGAGAGCGCAGGCAGGCTGCCGCCTGCTCTCGGTTCGCAGGCTAACTAGCGTATGAACCCGTCGAGCTTGGGTGTCACGGCGTCTGCAAGGGGGGCTCCGCTTCGCGTCGCCAGCACACCCCGCGCCAGCCTTAACGCTCGCGGCTGATACGCGGTCCGTTAGATGGCTCGCGGAGGAAGGTCATCAGTGGTTCCACGAGCAAGCATCAAGGGGATCTTGGCGCTTCTATTGGTGGCGGCCACCTCCGTGCACGCCCGAGAGCCTGATCCGGTGCTCGACGCTGCCCTTGCGAGACTGGACTCGCTCTCGCGTGGGGATGCCCGTGTGGTTGGCGAGCTGGTGAATCTGGGCCCAGATGTGCTGCCGGACGTCTTCAGCCGGCTGCATTCGAGCAATAGATACACCGCGTCAGCTGCGGGC
>JAUWLR010000155.1 GCA_030613615.1 Candidatus Eiseniibacteriota bacterium | reverse complement strand
GGCTCTTCCCAGTCCGAGCGCACGCGGATCGTGAGCTTCTTCGCACAGCAGAGGGACAGGACAGCGAGGGCGAGCATTGCGGGCAGGTCCACGGGGCACTGGAGGGCGTCGGCGAGAGCGGTCACCCAGTCACGGAGCCAGGCGGGGAGTACCTCCACCGGAAAGGCAGGCACGTCGGCCTTTGGCCCGATCGGGAGCGGCTCGCCCCAGGTGGGACTATCCACGGCTGTCCTGCCCTCCGTGGCTTCATCGAGACGCTCCGCATCCGCGAATGGGTCCAGCGGGAGTGTGCCTTCGAGATAACGATCGTTGTCGTCTTTCACTTCGACCCACCCTCCTCCTCCGCCCTGCTGCGGAAGACCTGACAGCGTCTGTGAAGGCTCGTGACGATCTGGCGCGCGTACCGCTCGCCGGGTTCGTCATGATGGGTGCGGACCGCCACCCTCGCTCCCTCGGGGATGCGGTCGGCGATCTCCTGGCACCATGCCCCGGCTTCGACACCGAAGCAAGTCGGGCTCTGAGTCTCGGCATCTTGCGGGCGGGCCGACCACAGGAGCCAGTCCGGTTCACCTTCGGCGACGACCACGTCGGGTGCAGCGCACCACTGCGAGACATCGCAGGCGAGGAGCTCCGCGCCGAGAGGATCAGCGAGAACAAGGCCCCTCACCGAGAAGCCGCAGGGCGCGAGGGACTTGGGAGTCGTAGCGGCATCAAGGGAGCGCGCGCGGAGGGAGATGGCATTCCCCGTGTGACCCCAGAGCCGGAAGAGGAGCCGGTGGCCGGTCCGAGTCCAGGCGCCCGTGCGCGACCACGCCCAGCGTGGCAACCGGAGGTCGCGCGGGACTACTCGGGCGAGGTCCCGGACCTCCGTCTGCTCGAGGAAGGACAAGGCCCGGCCGCCGTACCGCCGCCGGACCCACTGGACGACCTCGTGATCCGAGCCGACCGGGACGGATGCGGACCAGAGAGTGTCGACCTCCGCCTTCGGAGGTCGGGCAGGATGTTGTCCGATCCTGAGCGGGCTGTGAAACGACGGACGGGAGCAGGGCTCGTGAGGGCGGTTCGCAGGAAGGACGCGGGGCGTTCGCTCGCCGCAACTGAGCCCGCGCCGAATGTGGCCACGAGCCTCGTGTTCCGGCAGACCCGTATCCAGAGCGGCGTCGAGGAGGAGGTCCTCGGCCTTTTCACGGGTGATGGCGCCAGCGCCGACGAGTCCGCCGATGGCGGCCGCGGCACGGAAGGCTGCACAGGCCCGACCGGATGAGATTTTCCTGAGGGATCCGAGCTCGGCGTCGAGCGCGGCGTGAAGGTAGGCGTCTCGAGTCCACGTCATGAGTTCTTCTCCCTGAGTCTAGGCTTGAGTTGGGATGGGACGGAGGTTCCGTTCCCTCTGTCGGTGGGAGGTGGTCGACACTCCCCTCTGTAGTACAAAAGGCGGTCCGGCGCCCCGGACCGGGGACAGGCCCCGCCCAGGATCAGCGCACAGCGTCCTCCAATCGCCTGAGCCGCGCTTCGAGCCGCAGACGCCTCTTCTTCGCGACCTCGTAGTCGAGGCCCCCGGCCCGGGCATACTCGGCAAGCGAGGAGCCGTGGAGGCGCGTCCCGAGCAGCATGGAGAACTCGGACTCGCTGATCCGCCCCGCGCTGAGGTGCTCTCGTAGCTTGCTGACCTGCTGCTGGTACGCCGCCCGAAGGTCAATAGCCTCGATGTCAACGCCATCGCGCCCAGTAGTAACCCCCTCCATGTGCTGGGGATTAGTCGGGACCTCTCGGTTCGTGCGCTTCCACCGCCGCCGGTACCCCTCGTAGAGATTGTGGATCGTATCGTTCACGATTTTCTGAACCAGCCGCGCCGGACGACGGTTCACATCCAGCCGGGAGACCACGCTGAGGAACGTCAGGACGATGTTTTGCCAGAGGTCGTCGGGATCCTCGTCCCAGCGGCGCTTCTTGCAGGACAGTGACTCGAGGCCCGGCCAGAAGATCACGAGGAGAACCGTGCGCCTGCACGGGTCCCGGTCGTCTTTGTGGGCTCGGAAGATCGGGCGGAGGATCTCGTCCTTCAGGGGGTCGGTCGAGGTGCCGGCCCGCATGAACGCGATGACGTCCGCCCATGTCGTGAACTGCCGCAGGAACGGCTCCGTCGCCTGAAGCCCTCGGAGCAGCTCTTGGTACGTGCTGGTGTGAAGCTCCCGTTCCAGCTCTTCGCGATCGCCATCGCTCCGAGGGCTTGCCATGACGCCTGGCCTTTCCGGCCGGGCGTCTCGCGCTCTTGGAGGCCGATATTGGTGTGGTACGCTCTGGTCGGTGTCTCAAGCGACGTTGCGGCTGCTACGTCGCCTCGCTGGGTGGGCCTCTGTCTGTCTTGAGATTCAGTGCATTGCGGGTCTGGCACCAGGGCCTGTAGCAGGTGATCGAGGCGTGGATATCGCCCCGCACCGTGGCCTCAAGTCGGCCACGTCGCAAGACCAGACCGGTGTCGTCGATCGTCGCGAGAAGCGCGCTGCAGGCCTTGCAGAGGACATCTCGTCTTCGTGGATTGCGAGGTACTCTTTCCTTCATGGTGTGACCCTCCCCTTTGTCGCTCCTGTCGCCGTGACTGCTCTGGAGTCAACCTAAGGATTTCGGGGAGAACACTGAAAGCCATGAACAAAAAAACTCCGCCCGCGGAACTACGCAGCGGGCGGCCTGTTAGAGATTGAGGGGTGTGTGCAAATTTCACAGCCGAGGCTGTGAAATCAAGGGAACAGCGCATTCCAAGGAGTAGCCTAACGGCGAAGGTTGGGCAGATCAGCGCTTGAGGAGGGCACCGATGTCAGGGATGCGGATCTGAGTCTCGTTGGGAAGGAGACGGAGCCCAAAGAGCTTGCGGCCCTTCTCATGGGTGAGCTTGCCGATGAAGATGCCCTTGAGTCCTGCATCCTTGTCCATCTGTTCGACGAATCCCCTCCACATCTTCTCCAGACGGTGTTTCGGTTTCTCCCCGGGCCCGGGGTTGAACTCGAGAAATCCACTCTCGACCCATTCCATGAACTTCTCAGTGAGGTAATCCTCCGCGACAACGGTCACGGGCTCTCCATCGACCATGTGCGTGCGAATGGACTGAAACAGCATCGAGACGAAGAGGAGCTGCCGTTCCCTGATCTTGTGGTCTACGCCGTCGAATCTCCCCGTGCCAATGACCCTAGCGAGCAGTTTCTCGTTTGCCCGACCGTCTCGAATCTCGTCGAGAATGAGCATTGACGACGGGAGTGTCGGCTCAACGGACTCGGCTATCGAGGAGGACCTTGTCTTGGAGTCCTCGCCAGGGGGGCGCTGGGTGGATTCGTAGTAATCGAATGCCTTTCGCTTCAGCTCGAACCTCCACCCGCGCCCGGGCCTACCGAGGAGCCGTCGTCGAATGTACCCCTCCTCATCCAGGGCCTCCAAGTCACCCATGTACACGTCCGTCCACCCCTCCGGCCGTCCGCGGTGCTGGAAGATGGCGAGGTCGGCTGCGCACGTGTAGTCCGTCGAGTAGTGGAATGGTTCCTCATCTGGCTGCAGCCTGTTGTACGCCTCAACGAGCCTGCGCAGCAGATCTTCTTGCCTGAGGGTGAGCGAGTGGTCAGACATCTCGAGCCTCCAGATTCTGCTAGTCGATTCGGGTGACGGTTCCAACGAGCTAGCGGGCGGACCGCGCAACGGCCCACGTCAAGCTTACCACCGGAAGCCCGAGAATGCTGTCCCCGTTCTCTCCCCCGACGCCCCCTTTCTCTATAAGGAGGCCGATTCTTGGCAGCACCAGCGCCGCCCCAGCATTGCCTTGATGAGGGTCCCCGAGTGCGTCAGTCTACTAACCGGCACAGGGTCGCTGAGCCCCAGGTCTGGTTCCGGATCGTCCACGTCGCGGCAGACGGCCACCACGGCACACTTGGCGACGCCATGCGCGAACAGACGGTCGAGATCGCTCTGGGGCCAAAGGGGGCCTTCAGGAACGGCAACGTGGGCGCGGTGTCGCGGCCGGTGGCAACCGATCAGATAGTCAGTGCCCTGCCGGAGCCCCGTGGCACGCCGAAACTGCCCAAGAAGCCTAGGACGCCTCGCGTGGTCGAGTTACTCCAGATGGCCATGGAGTGGCATCGTCAGCTTGACGCTGGCGAGGTGGATACGCAGGCCGCGATCGCCCGTCGGGAGGGGATCACACGGGCCCGCGTCACGCAGATCATGGCCATGCTGCGGTTGGCGCCGGAGATCCAGCAGCACATCCTGTCCATGCCCAATACCGTCCGTCGGCTGGCAATCAGCGAGCGGGCGTTACGGCCCATCTCCCAACTCGTGGTGTCCCGGGATCAGATGCGGCGATTCCGCAAGCTCCTCGAAGACAGACAGAGTTCAGCCTCGGCTTTGTGAGGAGTCCCTCACGGCGGCCTCTATCCTATCAGCGCAGCCGTCAAGATCGCGGTGGATTTGATGCTGCCACAGACGGACAACACGCCAGCCCATGCTTCTGAGCTTCCTGAAGTTCCTCCTGTCGCGATCCCGATTGCCACGGATCTTGCGCTTCCAGAACTCCGTAAGGTTCTTCTCCCACGCAGGCAGCCGATAGCCATGCCAGAAATCTCCATCGATGAAGACCGCTACGCGAGCTCGCGTGAAAACGACGTCTGGTCTGCCTGGCAACGCCTTCACATGCTTCCTGAACCTCAGACCTCTCTTGTGGAGTTCCGAGCGCACGAGCTTCTCCAGCCCAGTGTCCCTGCCCTTCACTTGTGACATGCAGTGACTGCGTTGCTCGGGGGTCAGGTTGTCCGCCATCAGTATCACCTCGACCTAGCGGCGCGGGACGAGCGGTACTCCTTCGCAGCATCCATCCCACAGAACTCTCGGAAATCACACTCAGCACAACGCGTGACGTTCTCTGGGTTCCTTGGAGCGGATGTGGGGCCTGACTTGAAATGTCGATCCCGGATCATCCTTACGGTCTCGGCGACCTTCGCCTCGGCCTCGCCAAGAGCGTCGTCGCTCAGTGGGACGCGCAGCTCCGACCGGTCCGGATCCCCGGAGTCAAGGTAGCGGACCAGTCCCTGCTCGGGCTCGTATTCCAACTCCTTCTTCGCCGCCACGGCATAGAGGC
>JAUWLR010000252.1 GCA_030613615.1 Candidatus Eiseniibacteriota bacterium | reverse complement strand
CCTTCATGCCCCGGGCGGCCTTCTCGCGGAGGAAGTCCACGAGCGCGCCCTGGTAGGCGTTGTTCTCGACCCTGTGCACAGCGGGCGTCCACCGCTCCTGGTAGCGTATCGCCGTGTCCATCTGCTTCGGGGCCGAGGTCTGCGCCCGGACGATCTCCAGCGGCACCAGCCGCCTGTCCCGCAGCATGCCCAGCATGAAGGCCACGAAGTATGAGCCGTCGTCCTTCTGGCTCATCGCAAGGTCGTAGCCCGCGGCCTTGAGCCGTGTGCGGTCCCCCAGCTCCCCGAGCGCCACGGTATCGTCGAAGCAGGACTTGATGGCCTCCCACGAGAACGTCGTCTCGCCTGCGGCGTAGGGGCGGTTGTTGAAGCCGCGCTCGAACTCGCGCTCGCCGATCTTGCGGCGTCGGGCCTCGAGCTGCTCTACGCCCCAGACACCCGGCCACAGTTCGCGCATCGGATCGCCCGGCTCGTCCTGGACGCGGTCCACCATCCAGCTCCAGTCCTGCGAGAGCTCGGGGTCGTTCTGGAGCAGCGAGTTCAGATCCTCCTCGCTCCACGCGGTGCCGATATTGACCATCCGCGTATGCCCCTCGAGCCCGAGGTTCACGACGTCCGACAGATACGCCTGCACAACCCTCTTGCGTGATGCCGGCTCCTGGAGTGACGTCTTGAGGCTGCACCAGTCGTCTCCTATTGTGAGGTCAGAGCGCCCCGACGTGAGAGAACTAAGAATGCCGTGCGCTGACATGCTGGGCTCGCGGACGTTCTCGGTCCGCTTGACGTAGATCGCGTTGTCGCGCCAGCCGCGCTTGAAGTCGGGCTCGAGCCGCGGGAACAGGCGATGGAGGGCCGCGCTATGCTCGATGTCGTCCTTGATCTGGGCGAGCGTCTCTTGCGCCTTCTCGTCCACGTGCTGGAAGAGGTTGATACGGATGTTGGGGCACCAGGCCAGGTCGGGCTCTGTAGAGCGCCCGAGCTCGAACGTCGGCAGGCCCCGGGCGAGCTGCTGCGTCTTGCCGTGGTAGCGCGGGGCCATGATACCCGCCGCCTTGTTCCGTGACCACGCCCCGTATATGTGCGCCTGCCACCTGTCGTGCAGCGGCACCGCGTGCGCGGGCCAGCCGTAGACGTACTCGCAGAACAAGGCGTAGTCACGCCTAGCGAGTTCGCGTGTGATGAGCTCCGCTTCAATCTCGTCGGCCTCAATGCGCTCGTTCTCCCCCATTGGTCCTCAGTATGTTCAGCCGTTCCTGGAGGTCCGCTGTGGCCTGGTCCCGCATGGCCCGTTCCTCGCGCGTGTCGTTCACGTCGATCTGCGTAGGCGCGTCCAGCCCGAACAGCGCCGCCACGCGCTTCTCGATAGCGACACAGACGGCGTACTGCTTGTGCTCCAGTGAGAGCCGGTAGAGCCCCTCCATCCGCATCAGGGACCGCCCCCTGAGCCCGTCGCGCTTCTTCGCCGTGACTGCGCCGTGGGCAGCCCTGGCCTTCGCGATGTAGTTATCCGCCGTCCGTTCGCAGACATCCCACTCCGTTGCAGCGAACTGCACGATCTCCGTACGTTCGTTCTCCGCGACGAGCATCGCAAGCACCGTGGTTACGCGGTCCTCGGTCTGCGTAGTGGAGGGATTTGTGTTGTCCGCCACTATCTCCGCCCCCTTCGTCTTCTGACGCCCAACGCAATCGGTCGGCCTCTGCGCTGGATGCCCCTGAGCCAGCCCATGAACGATCCGTCCGCGCAGGTCTCAAGCTCCGGTGCGTTGGCGCGGTAGCAGTCCGTGGTCACGTTCAGGCAGTTGTAGTCCGGTGCTACGTGCAGCGTGTCCGTGCCGGTCGCGGAGGTCCAGCCGAGGTTGTCCTTGCCGTTGCCCCATGTGTCCACATGCGACACAACGTCGAACAGCGATGTATTGGCGAGCGCGTACGTGCTGCCGCCGTTCGAGATAATGCAGTGCAACAGCGTGTGGGTGGGCGCGTCCTGACCGACGTACAGTTGCCCCTCTGCGGGTGTGGCGCTGGTATTGGCGTCGAACGTGCAGTGGTCCACGGTCACATCGTAATCGTTGCGCGTTCTTAGGCTGACCGCAGCGCCGAGGCCGTCGCAAGTGTTCCTGATGAAAAGGGAGTTAGTGATATTCAAGTGCCCGAAGTTGGCGGCCGTCTTGACCGCACCGCCGTCCTCCGCTGAACTGTTCCCAACGAAGACACACCCATCTA
>JAUWLR010000168.1 GCA_030613615.1 Candidatus Eiseniibacteriota bacterium | reverse complement strand
GGCGCTGCCGCCGTCAGCCTCGCCGCCGCCTGTCTTCGCCTTCATGTACCCGTTCTCGAGCGCCCACGTGTTGATGTTCACGCCGCGCTTGAACTGCTTGAAGCCGTGGTCGGAGACGACGCACAGGAGTGTCTTGTCGTCAACGTGCTCCATGACGCGCGCAAGGAGCCCGTCCATCTTCACGTAGAGCTCCTCGATGGCTTTGGCATGCAGAGTGGTGTCCTTGCCGCGGTTCGCGGGGTTGGAGGGATCCATGTAGCGCATGAACATGTGCTGAATGCGGTCGGTAGAGTCGAACACGACGACCGTCAGCCCGCTTCTGTTCTTCTTGAGCGAGTTGAAGAACATCTTCTCGCGTTCCTCGTGTATCGCGTACGTCTGCTCGAGAAACGCCGTCTCGTCTATCATGCGCTCGTTCAGAGCCCACGTGTCCTCGGCGAGACCGAGCGTCGCGTAGCTGCCCTGGAGCTTCGCCAGATACTGCGAGAACATCGACGGCTCGCTGATCGGCATCGCGGGACTGTTGGGATCGATGTTGATGGGCGTGACGTAGAGCTCGAAATGAGGACTGATCTGCGTGACGTAGAGCTTGACTATGCCCTTCACCTTCACACCGAGGCCGGCGTTGAACTCGATGGTCAGCCAGTTGGAGTACTCACCAACGGACAGCGTGACCTCATTCCCGCCGAAATCGAAGCTCACGGCCTCGCCCGACTCGTCGATGGTCGCGGTGAACGGAACGGTCATCTCACCCGCTTCCGGGGTGAACGGCGACGGCGGACCCGGGATCTCTCCCCTGACGGTGTCACCGTCGCGCTCGACGAGGAGCAGCGTGCCGCCCGTGTAGGCGCCCACCTTCTCGCTGTCGGTCGTGAACATGGTGAAGCTGCCCTGGCTGCCGCGCAGGTCCGGAGTGCACATCGCCGAGAGGATGACGCCGTTCTTCATCTTCTCGGGCGGGAACGTGATGGGAACGCGCAGGACATGACAGGGCACGTAGCAGTCGTCGAGAACGCTCCAGAAGGTCTTGCTCTTGCGCATGAGCCGGATCGACGGCTTGCCTACGGGGATGGTGAACTTGCCCAGCTTGATACTCTTCTCGGGATTGCTGATGCGGGTCGAGCTGAGGATGGGGAAGTACGTCTTCTCGTCGCGCGCCAGGAAGTCGAAGATGTTGTGCCGCGAGGCGTCGACACCGGTGGCGAACGTAGACCACGCCACTGGCGACATCGAGGGACACGCGGTCTGAAGCGGCTTGAACGAACCCTCGTCCGCGAGCTTCTTGAAGTTGGGAAGCAGCCCCTCGTCCATGAAGCGCTTCGCGAGAACGGGGTCGAGCCCGTCGAGGCCAAGGACTATGGCGCGCCTGATCTCAGCGGGACCGCGCAGGTGCCGCGACCTGATCGCGCGGCGAAGCGCACGGAACGGCCAGGAGATGAGCGAGCCGAGTGCCAGGAAGAACGTGATGAAGACGACGGCTAGCGAGCCGACCACAGCGAAGCCCGCCCCCGGCCCGACGTAGGCGTGGGCGGTGGACGGGTAAAGGACGGCCGCGGCTAGCGCGGCCGTGGTGATCGCGAGTGTCCTGCGGTGGCTCGGCATTGCTCTCCTGACACCTCTTCTCGTGCGCGCACTATCTATAATAGACAGAGGCCGCCCCGCTTTCAAGTTCGGGACCACTCCCGCGGCCTGGCCAAGCCCATTCCCGCAGCCTGGCCAAGCCCATTCCCGCGGCCTGGTCAAGCCCACTCCTGCGGCCTGGCCTTCGCTCAGGAATGCGCCCCCGGCAGACAGGCGGCATCCGCAGGCCGCCGAACGCGCCCGATACTAGTTCACAGGCGGTCACAGCCCACGTATAATCGCGATTTCATGCAAGATGGATACCCAAAGGAGGACCGGGTGGCCCCTCCGCGGCCAGAGCACACGAGCGCCGCAGTACCCGGGAGACCGCTCGCTTCCGAGTCCCTCCTCCTGCTGGCTTCGGCCATCTGGGGGTTCGCGTTCGTGGCGCAGCGCGTCGCGATGGACCACATAGGCCCCTTCACGTTCAACGCCGTGCGGTTCGCCCTCGGAAGCCTGCCCATGCTGGCGCTCATCGCGCGCGCGCGGCGGCGCGGCAACGGAGGGCGTGCGCACCTGCGGGCGGCCAGTGCACCCGCCGGGTCCCGCCCAGCGGAGGCGCCCGACCGGCCCCCCCTGCGCGGGCTCCTTCTGAGCGGCCTCGCGGCCGGGGCGCTGCTCTACGGCGGCGCCTCCCTGCAGCAGCTCGGCATTGTACACACGACCGCGGGCAAGGCCGGGTTCATCACGGGCCTCTACGTCATCATCGTGCCCATCCTCGGGCTCCTCTGGAAGATGCACCCCCGGCCGAACGTCTGGGCGGGCGCCGTGCTCGGAATAGTGGGGCTGTTCCTCCTCAGCGTGACGGAGCACTTCACCATCGGGCTGGGCGATTCGCTCGTCCTCTCCGGAGCGTTCTTCTGGGCCGGCCACGTGATCCTCGTCGGATGGCTCATCAGGCGGATCGATGTCGGCACCCTCGCGTTCCTGCAGTTCACCACGTGCGCCGTCCTCAGCTTCCTCACGGCGCTCCTGGTCGAGGACATCCGCATCGACGGCATCATCGCCGCGGCGGGGCCGATCCTCTACGGCGGGTTCATCTCGGTCGGCATCGCCTACACGCTCCAGCTCATCGGGCAGCGCAGAACGCCCCCCTCACACGCGGCCGTCATCCTGGGACTCGAGGCCGTCTTCGCGGCCGTCGGCGGATGGGCCGTTCTGAACGAAACGCTCTCATCCAGGGCTCTCGCGGGCTGCTCGCTCATGCTGGCCGGCGTCATCGTCTCGCAGCTCAGGCTCCGGAGAAGAGCCGTAGCGGGCTGAACATACGACACCCCGTCCCCGTCCAATCCCCGCAACGGACGCGCCCGCCGGCGGCCCATCGCGCGCTCCTCGGTTGACATGGCCCCGCCGCGCCGGTACGCTGTATGTACCAAGAAGCAGACAGGCACTCACCGACCCACCATCCGGGCCTCAGGACGGTCCGGGGAGAGGAAACATCCATGATACGGCACCGCGGAATCACACGGACGACCTGCATCCTGCTGGCATTGACGCTCGTGCTCACCGTCGCTCTGACCTGGACGGCCTTCGCCCAGACCGGCGCCTCGCCCGGGGCGAGCGGCTCGTCAACGGCCGCCGGCGCCACAGAGCAGCCCACGCCGGGCAAGCCGACGGAGGAGCCTAAGGCTCCGACGGGACCCGTCCCCTACAATATGCTGGACGAGGCTGACGAGGACACGTTCCTCGCCCTCCTGGGCTGGGCCTCGAAGTACCGGATCGGTCCGGCCATACAGGACGGCGACTGGGTCAAGTACGAGTCGATCGGTGACGGTCCCAGTGAAACACTCGAAATCCGCGCGGCGAAGACCGACGCGGGCGAGACGTGGGTCATCGAAACGCGGACGGAGGCAGGAAGCGGGAAGAGCACGGAGTTCCACGCGCTCTTCACGGCGGGCAAGCCCAAGCTGCTCAAGGCCTTCCGCATCGACGAGAGCGGAATCCGCGAAGACATCACACCGCTCGATGACATCCGCGCGGGCGAACTCTTCCTCGAGGCAAGACAGACCGCCTTCGATGCGCTGGGCGGTAAGCGGGATGAGATAAGGGTCCTCGACTGCGGCGATGTGCAGAAGATCGAGGGACCGTTCGGGACGTTGATGTGCAGGTGCATCGAGGTACGGGTCGCGGAGTACGTCGACCCCATCTCGTTCGCCACGCAGAGACGCATGCTTCCCGAGGGAACCTTGGTCTGGCTGAACGAGGACGTGCCGAGGCTCATACCGCTGTCAGCCGTGCTTCTGCCGTTTCTCCTCTCGCCCGACGACATGATGACGGTGCCCGGCGGGATGGTTCGCTCGCCCTACCACGTGCTCGTAGATTACAAGGGCCGAGACTAGTGACGGTTTCTGGAGACCCGGACGCGGGCCGCACGGGAGCGCCGGACTCGAGGCCCAGCCTGGTCGTGATGGCCGCGGGGATCGGCAGTCGCTACGGCGGGCTCAAGCAGGTCGACCCCGTCGGCCCGTCCGGCGAGATGATCCTGGACTACTCGGTCTACGACGCCATTCGAGCAGGCTTCGGGAAGGTCGTCTTCGTCATACGCCGCGAGATCGAGTCGGACTTCCGCGACACCATCGGCCGGAACGTCGAACCGCACATCGAAACGGCCTACGCCTTCCAGGAACTGAACGCACTCCCCGAGGGGTACTCTGTCCCGCCCGAGCGGAAGAAGCCGTGGGGCACCGCGCACGCTCTGCTCTGCGCGCGCGACGAGGTCCCGGGCGCGTACGCCGCGATCAACGCCGACGACTTCTACGGCCCGGGCGCTTTTCATGCGATCGGCAGGCACCTGGCGCGTGCGGACGTCGGCGGCGAGGCTGGAGGCGGCGCAGCAGGCGATGCCGACGGCAGCAAGTCCGACACTGGCGCCGAGTACTCCATGGCGGGCTACCTTCTCAAGAACACGCTGAGCGAACACGGGCACGTGTCGCGGGGCGTCTGCGAGGTGACGGCGGACGGCTTCCTCAAGGGGATAGTCGAGCGCGAGACCCTGAGGCTCTTTCCCGATGGTGTGAAG
>JAUWLR010000149.1 GCA_030613615.1 Candidatus Eiseniibacteriota bacterium | reverse complement strand
CGCCTGGCCCTGGTGGTCCTGGTCCTGCTGCGCGTGGTGCTGCTGGGCCTCCCGGTGCTGATCCTCCTCCTCCTGCTCCTCCTGCTCCTGCTGGTCCTGGTCCTGCTGCTCATCCTGGTCCCGCTGGTCCTCGTCCTGCTGCTCATCCTGGTCCTGCTCATCCTGGTCCCGCTGGTCCTGGTCCTGCTGGTCCTCGCCCTGCTGCTCCTCCTGCTGCTGCTCGAGCAGTTCGAGGGCCACCTCGAGGTTGTGCTTCGCGTCCTGGTCGTCCGGATTGAGCTTGAGCGCACCCTTGAAGGCCTCGACCGCCGTGTCTATCTGGCCGGCCTGCAGGAACGCGTTCCCCGCGTTGTAGAGCGCGGACGACGACACCAGATTGTCATCGGACAGAGCCGCGTTCCCGTACTCCCTGATCGCGTCGGGCAGCGCGCCCTTTCTGAAGAGCGCGTTGCCGGCGTTGAACGCAAGCACAGAGAGCTCGGGCGCGAGCACCTGCGCCCCCCGGTATTCGGTGAGCGCGTCGTCGAATCGCCCCTCCCGGTAGAGCCTGTTGCCCCTGCGATTGCGCCCCTCGGGCGAGTCGCCGAACCCGACAAGAAGCGGATAGAGCACGACCAGCATCACAAGCACCAGAGCGCGCCTCAGGTTCGCCCTTCCCGCCCGCCGGACCCCGGTGCCCGCGGCACTCCCGGTCACCGCGAAGCGTCTCAGGCCTTGAGAGAGATCACGCCTTCGCACGCCGCCTCCTTGTCCGCTCGGGCAGAAACGACCCGACGAGCACGAACCCCAGCGCCACCGCCAGTGGCAACTGGAAGCGCTCTTCGTAGTAGGCCATCATCTTCGATTCCAGCTCGCCCTGGTGCATGCGCGAGATGGCCTCCTCTATTGCCGCCAGCTCACGCTCACTGTCGGTCGCCCTGAAGTACCGTCCGCCCGTAACCGCGGCCACGTCGATCAGCGTCGACTCGTCCAGTCGCGACATGACGATCTGGCCCTGCCTGTCGCGCTTGTACCCGGTGCCAGCTCCGGGCTCGAGCGGTATCGGCTCACCGGACGTCGAACCCAGCCCGATGGTATAAATGATGACCCCCGCGTCGGCGGCCTCGGAGGCGGCTGCCAGCGGGTCCGAACCGTGGTCCTCGCCGTCCGTCATGACCACAAGGACCTTCGAGCGGTCGGGCCGCGTCGAGAGCGAGCGCACACCCTGTCTGATGGCCTCGCCCAGCGCCGTCCCGGGTCTCGGGAGCGTCCCGGGCGCCACCGCAGAAAGTAGCATCGAGGCCGCACCGTAGTCCAGAGTCAACGGGCACTGCACGAAGGCCGCGCCCGAGAAAGTGATGATCCCCACGCGGTCGCCGTCCAGAAGCCGTATCAGTGAGGAAGCCTCGCGCCGCGCCTTCTCGAGCCGGTCGGGCTTGAGGTCGCGGGCGCGCATCGACTCCGACACGTCTATCGCGATCATGAGGTCGACGCCGGTCCTCTTCGCCACGCCCATCCTCGTCCCGATCTGCGGACGGCCCACCGCGAGCCCCAGGAAGAGCACGGCCAGGACTACCAGAGCGGCCTTCGTTCTGTCGCGCGCCACCGAGACGCCCGGCGCCAGCCTCTCCATCAGCTGCGCCTCCGCGAAAACCCCGCGTGCCCTCCTTCGCCGCGCGAGCGCGACCGACGACAGCAGAATCGCCGCCGCGACCGGCACAGCCAGCAACCATACGATCAGCTGTTCCGTCGGCACCGCGAACCGCACGGTTTCCTCCCCTAGGGCAGTCCCCTCAGAACGGTCACACCCGCCAGCAGCTCAAGCAACAGCAGCACCATCGCCATGAGCATGAGTCTCGGAGCCAGCTCCTCGTACGTCGTGAAGTGCTTCACCTCTATCTTCGTCTTCTCCAGCTCGCCGATCCGCTCGTAGATCGTCGCGAGCATCCCTTCGCTGGTGGCCCGGAAGTAGCGCCCGCCGGTCAGCGATGCGATCTTCTGCAGCGTTTCCTCATCGATATCGTTCTCCACGCGCAGATACCTCCGCCCGCGAATGGGGTCATCGACGGGAACCAGCCCGCCCTCCGGCGTGCCCGCGCCGATCGTGTAGATCTTGATGTCCAACGCGGCAGCCGCCTGCGCGGCCGTGATGGGGTCGATCTCGCCCGCGTTGCTCCTGCCGTCGGTCAGGAGGATGACGACCCTGCTCTCCCCGTCGCTCTCCCTCAGCCGGTTGGTCGCGGTCGCCACGGCCATGCCGATGGCCGTCCGCTGCTCGTCGATCATCCCTATCTCGACCGAGTCGAGCAACCCGAGAAGCACGTTGTAGTCGAGCGTCAGCGGGCACTGAGTGAAGCTGTCCGCTGCGAACACCACCATGCCGATGCGGTCGCTCGTCCGTCCTATGATGAAGTCGGCCACGACCTCTTTCGCCACGGCGAGGCGATTCTTCGGCTTGAAGTCCTCCGCCCTCATGCTGCCGGACACGTCGATGGCCAGCATGATGTCGATGCCCTCGGACAGAACCGACTCGGTCCCGCTGCCCGCCTGCGGCCGCGCCAGCGCGAACACCAGCAGCGTGAGCACGAGCGCGCGCGTCGCCATCCTCGAGTGGCGCTTCCAGTGAACCAGCTTTCCGGAGATCTGCTTCGCCACCGCGACGTCCGGGAACCGTACGGCCGGTCTCCTGCCTCGCCTGTACCGGAGTTCCACGAACACGTAGAGCGGAACGACCAGCAGCAGGAAGAGCAAGGCGGGGTTCGCGAACCTCGTCACGGCGTCACCTCCCCGGCGTCGGTGTCGGTGCCGGTGCCGGTGTCGGCACCAGTGTCGGTGTCGGTGTCGGCGCCGGCGCCCGCACTGGTGCCGCCCGGCTCATCCGCGCCTCCGCCACCATCCACGACGGCGTCCCCGCGCAGCCTCGTGCGCTCGACGAACTCCCTGGCCTCCCCGAAGTCGGACCGGGCGCGCTCCTCCGAGGGAACGTGCTTGGCGAATTTCGCGAGGTCCGCGTGAAGGAGGAATCCCTCGCTCCACCCGATCTCGCCCTTGTCGATACGGGCCGCGCGCATCGCGGGCGGAAGCTCACTCGTCGTCATGTCGATGGCGTCCACTCCGAAGCGGTCTCTCAGGTAGAGCCTGACTATCTCGGTCGCGCGCACGTAGAATCTCTGAATCTCGCCGCGCCCGATGGGGTCCTCGCGCTCGAGCGCGTCCAGCCTCTCAATAGCGACCACGTGGGCGGCAATGCGCGGCACGGGCGGCTCCTCCACAACCTCTGGAGCTGGCTCCGATGTTCGGCTCCGCAGCCACTTGCGCACGAAATAAAAGGCCGCCACGACCACCGCCACGGTCAGCGCCGTGACGATGAACGGCCAGACCCGGCGCGGCAGCTCGACCGGCGGCTTGATGTCTCTGGGGCCGACCTCCTCGTCCTCGCGAACTTCCGGCAGCACGCTCTCGATGGTCACGGCAAGCGATTCGCCGAACGCCACGCCCGTGTCCCCGTCCGCGGTCACGTACTCGAACGCGAGGGCGGGAACGTAGAGCTCACCGGTCTCGAACGCCGCGATGATGTAGTCCCGCCTCTCAACGGTGCGGTCGCTCCCGACGTCTGGCTCCGCAATGACCGCGTCCAGGACCTCGAATGGCGCGACACCCGCGACGACGTCCGGAAGCACCACGGTGACACCGTTCGCCCGGTCGACATCGATCCGAAGATGCAGCCTGTCCCCGACCGTGGCCATGGTGGGCTCGACGGACGTCGTGATCCTGACCGCCTGGGCCCGCACCTGCGCGGCCGGCGCCGGCTCGACGTCCTCGTCAGCAAGGGACAGAGCAGGCAGGCACAGCGTGACCAGAAGAAGCACACACACCGTCCGTCCACGCCGCGTATCTGTCAGAACCCGTCCGTGCATGCTCCCTACTGCCTCCCCCGCGTCGCGACCAGCGGCCCCGCACGTCTTGCTCTCATCCGGAAGAAGCGCTCCAGCGGCTCCACGTACGGCCTGTCGGTCGACACTGCGATGCGATCGACGCCCAGTCGTCTGAACGTCCGTTCCTTCTCCGCCCGTTCTCCTTCGATCTCCCTCGCAAAGCGTTCCACGAAGCGTCTGTCGCCCGTGTCCACGGTGATGCGCTCGCCCGTCTCCGCGTCCTCGAGTTCGACCAGACCGACACGCGGCAGCTCCCGCTCGCGCGGGTCGGAGACGTCGATCGCAATGAGGTCGTAGCGCCGATTCGCAACCGCGAGCGCCCTGTCGAAGCCGCTGGTCTGGAAGTCGCTCACGAGAAAGACGACGGCGTGCCTGCGCACGATGTTCGCCAGGTAGTCGAGCGCCATCGGGATGTCGGTTCCCGTACCCTCGGGCTCCGAGTAGAGAAGCTCACGCACGACGCGCAGCACGTGCCGCCTCCCCTTCTGGGGAGGAACGACCTTCTCGATGCGGTCGCTGAACATCACGAGCCCGACGCGGTCGTTGTTCCGCGTCGCGGAGAACGCAAGCACGGCGCACATCTCGGCGGCCAGCTCCGCCTTGAACCGCCTGACCGATCCGAACGCGCCGGAGCCGCTCGCATCGACCACGAACATGATGGACAGCTCGCGTTCCTCTTCGAACTTCTTGACGTAGGGATGCCCCATCCGGGCCGTGACGTTCCAGTCTATCGACCGGATGTCGTCGCCGGGCAGGTACTCGCGCACCTCGGTGAACTCGATACCGCGGCCCTTGAACACGCTCTGGTACTCGCCCGAGAAGACGTCGGCCACGAGTCGCCTGGTCCGGATCTCAATACGACGAATGTTCTTGAGTATTTCCTGGGGAATCATGTATGCAAAACCCGCTACGGGACCTCGACGCTGTCGAGGATCCGCTGAACGATGTCCTCCGAGGTCAGTTCCTCCGCCTCGGCCTCGTACGTGATGATCACGCGGTGCCTGAGAACATCCATGGCGATGGCCTTGATGTCCTCGGGGGTCACGTACGCCCGGCGCTCGAGAAACGCGTGCGCCCTCGCCGCCAGTGACAGATAGATCGACGCCCGAGGTGAACCTCCGTACGCGATCAGCGCATCGAGGTCGAGCCCGAACTCGGATGGCTCCCGCGTGGCGAACACGATGTCCAGGATGTACTGCTTGATCTTCTCGTCCACGTAGATCTCTGTCACGAGGTCACGGGCCGCGAGAATAGTCTCGGGTTTGACGACGGGTGACGCCACGGGCTCCTTCCCCCCGGCCATCCTGTTCATGATCTCGAGTTCCTCGTCCCTGGACGGGTAGCCGACCTTGAGCTTCATCATGAAGCGGTCGACCTGCGCCTCGGGAAGAGGGTACGTTCCCTCCTGCTCGATCGGATTCTGCGTAGCCAGTACCAGAAAAGGCTCTTCGAGCGGGAACGTCTCCTGCCCGATGGTCACCTGGCGCTCCTGCATCGCCTCGAGAAGCGCGCTCTGCACTTTGGCGGGCGCACGGTTGATCTCATCCGCCAGGATCAGATTGGAGAAGATGGGCCCCTTCTTCGTGGTGAACTCGCCCGTGGACGGCATGTACACG
>JAUWLR010000027.1 GCA_030613615.1 Candidatus Eiseniibacteriota bacterium | reverse complement strand
CGAGCCGGGCGTGTCCCTCTAGCCTGGGGCCTGATGAGGAGTTACAGCATCCCGCGATGCGGCTGGGTCCGCAGACGGCCGGGCCGCAACAAGAGGATGCTAGCAGAGCCGCGGTCGGATGGGCAAGACGATTCGGGGAGCTCTCGCACGGCGAAGGGGCAAGGGATGCGCCGGCCGCGCAGAACGGCCCGACGCGCGCGTACACGGCAGAGGGCGGGGGTCATCCCCGCCCTCTGATCAAGCTCGTTGCAGTCGAGCCCGCCAGCCGGCGGGCGATCCCCCGAGAGAATGAGAGTTGGCCGGCCACGCCGCGAGAAGGGACTCTTGCCAACGCGACTGTGACAACGGGATGTCTCTGTTTCATTCTGTTGGCTTCGTGGCTGCTCCCCCGATATCGGGCGTTAGCCGGCCATAATGCGACGGCGAACTACCGCCGTCCGTACGTCCCCCCAACAACTGGAAACACGCATGCCACCTCCTAAGGTGACGTCTCTCAGTAGTGATTGTAGCACAGGTGAGTCAAGCTGTCAATAGTGCGGGGCTCAGACAGCAGGCGCTTCACGAGGAGCGACAGCACAAGGGCGCTCCCGCTGGTGGAAGCGCCCTTGTGGAAACCCACCCCTCGCGCGAGGCGCGCGTGTCCCTACAGCCTCTCTTCCCCAAAGAGCGGCAGGAGCTTGTCGAAAACCGCCTTCACCTGCGCCGTCTGCAGGTAGTAGAGCGGGAAGCCGAAGTAGCACACGTTCCCGCGGTCGGCTCCCGTGGGCGAGAGCAGCACGCACGTGCGGCCCTGGAAGTTCATGTTGAGAAACGCCTCTACCCCATGCGTTTCGATGGGGCAGGCGTCGTAGGGCTCGAAAACGTCTATCTGTCCGAGTCCGCACCTGGAGTAGTTGGGGAGCGGGGGATCGGCGTATAACCACCACTTGCCGGGCTCCGGGTACCCCAAGGCACCAACGCTGTCTATGTACATCGGCTCGAGGTCGACGATACGGCCACCCGGGATTCCTGTCCCTCCGGGCACCGCCCCGTAGAAGCAGAAGCCGTATGTCCAGGGGCTGTCCGGGTTCGCAGCCATTCCGCTGTTCACCGCGTTCCCAACGCGCAGGTAGTCTCTGGCGAACACGCGGCCCGCCGTCGTGTCGGACGCGGCGATGGTGATCGGGTACGGTTCGCCTGTGATGTGACCCAGCGCCTTGTAGCCGCAGAGCAGGAGATTCCCGCCTACGCGAATGTAACCGGAGAGCGAGCAGTAGTCCGAGTAGTCCGGATGGAATGGATCGAACAGACCGGCCAGGGCGGGCGGGGTCGCATCGGAGTCGTCGCAGTACCACACGACGGTCGACGCGCCGGCGAGGGTCGCGACGTCGGGCGGCTCCTGATCACCGTGCTCCGCAGTGTCCCACTGCAGGGGCGGGCGCGCGTACCCCGCGGTCAGCGTGTCGTAGAAGGCGTCTCGGTCGGCGTCGGTCCCCCAGATGGGATTACCGGACTCCCACCAATCATAGTCATCCACCACGAGGATGTACTCGTCCAGGCTGGTCGCTATCACGTCAAAGTAGATCCTCCCCCGTGTCTCGACACCTGCCTGACCCAGTACGGCCACGTACAGGGAGTGCTCGCCGGGACCCGGCGCCACCTCGAAGTGCGTGTCGTACATCGAGTAGTTCTGGCACCAGTCGGTCGTGTCGTCGAACGCATAGCTGAAGCCGAGTATCGGGCAGCTGCTGATCTCATCTTCCTCCGCTATCCAGTCGAAGACCAGTTCCTCCCCATCGAAGATTTCGATCGGCTCATTGTACGCCGGCGACCACACGAGCCCCCTGAACTTGTGATTCCCAAAGACGTTCGTTCGAATCCGAAGGAGCGCTCCGGCGAGCTCAGGGTTGCACGAGAACTCGATCGCGGCCGGCGTTGGGTCGAGCGCCCCCATGTCGTCGATGGACCAGACCTCAAACCTGTGCAGCCCTACGAGGGGCCCGAACTGGAGCGCCAACTCGTCGGGCGGTAGATTGTCGTCTCCCGCCACCTCGACCCACTCGGCCCCCTCACGAACGTAGAGCTTGAAGCCGTAGCCCACAACCACGCCGTCGTAGTCCCACCCGCGCCACTCGATGCAGACCATCGGGCTCGACACGCTGCCCGGGCCGTGTGTGATCTCGGTCTCGGGGAATGTGTTGCGTGCTGTGAACGTCACGGTCGCCGGGGTCGGGTCCTCCTCGCCGTCGTTGTCGACGGACTTCACAGAGAACGTGTGTGCGCAGTACGAAGCCGACGAGTCGCTGGAGTCACGCACGGTCAGGACGAACACACTGTCAGTGACAAACACGCTGAACCAGTCGAGCGTGTCCCACCTCGCGAAGTAGCCCACGACCTCACCGTCCGGGTCGGTCCCGAACCACCTCAGGTGTACACGCGCGTCCGTGGTGTCTCCGGCATCAGACACGAAGGCGAGAGTTGTCTCCGGGGGGAGGTTCTGGCGGACTCCTCCAGGGTCCTGCTTGCTGCAGCCCGAGAGGAGAGCGACGGCCACCATGAGGGCGAGCATGGCCGCGACGACTGAGTCGGTGCGAAAGCGCATGATCCCACACTCCTTCCGGGGACAGACGCGTCCGGTCGGCGGCCGCGGGGGGCGGTTCGCCCCGCGCGGTTCTCACACTGTCATACTATCACCATAGAGGGCTTTCTTCAAGCCTAAAACATCAAACACGGTAGTGTCCATAGTTGTGTGTAGATTCACATGGACACATCCGGTTCGACCCCTGCGACTATGGCGTAGACTATCCTCTCACAGCTTCTGTCGTTTGCGAAGCTCCTCATTGGTATGGTGCGCCTGCGGACCTCCTCCTGATAGCGCTCCAGTGGGTTGGTGGTTCTCAGAGTCTTCCAGAGGCGTTTCTCGAACTGCATGTAGACAAGGGTCTTCCCGAAGTTCCTCCTGAGGGAGTTCACTGCCGCGGGTTCATCCGGATACCACCTCTTCGAGAACGCATCCAGTCGTTCTCTGACATCAGCAACGCTCTCGGCCTCATAGATGGCGTTGGCCTGGGCAAGGAACGCGTTCCTCCTGGACTTGTTCACGAGCCGGGTGGCAGCAGCCCTGACCTTGTGGACCGCACACAGCTGTCTCCTCGTATACGGGAAGAGTTCCGCGAGAGCTGCGATGATGCCTCCGGCGCCATCGTGCACGATGAGCTCTACGGCACTGTCATCGAGGCCTCGTCTGAGCAGATCTCCCAGGAACGATGCCCACTCGATCTGGCTCTCGGAGAACGCCAGCTTGAAGCCCAACAGTGTCATGTTGTGGTCCTCGTCCACTGAGACGGCAAACAGCACGGGGCTCTTGCGGTTGTATCGCTTCCTCACCGACATCCAGATCGCATCAATGAAGATGAAGCGATGTGAGCCCGTAATGGGTTGCTTTCTGTACGCTCTGAGCTCCTCATCCACACCCTGGAGGATCCTGCTCACGGTGCTCGCTGAGATCCCAGCGTCCGTGAAGGCTCTTGTTACAGCCTTCACCTTCCTGGTCGGGATACCGCCCACGAAGCAGGTCCGCACAGCTCGATCGAACGCCTTCTGCCGGCGCTGATACCAGCCAAAGAAGCTGGTCCTGAACTCGAGGTTCCGCGCTCTAGGCACCTTCAGTCCCGTGATATGCCCCGTGGTAGTCAGGAGACCGCGCGTCCAGAACCCGTTCCTGTAGTCGGACCGCTCCTCCGAGCGCTCGTACCAGCCGCACCTGAGCAGATCCTCGAACTCAGCCCCGATCCTGCCCTCTATCAGTTCCTTCAGCTGCTGCCTCGCGCCGGCACTTATCTCATCCTCCGTGTGGTCCTTTACTTCTGTCCAGAGCTTGGCTATCATCGGCTTTGAGAGGCCTTGGTCTCTCATGGGCATATCCCCCTTTCCGAAGGGTCGTGATTGCCGTCACGGATATGCCCACTTTCTATGCCAGCGACCCTGTTGCCGCCAAACCCTTTCTACACACAATCTGATACACCACCTCAAACACAACATCATTGACGGACGTGGTAACCGCATGCTAGCATGTAGATGAGTTTCGGACTCGATCTCCCTCCGCGCACGAGACGGCACCATGCACGGGGAGGCTCAATATGCGAAGCGACACGCGTTCAGGCGGCGGTCCCGCCGTCGCTAACACTCTCACACTCACGTCTGTGTTCGCTCTCACCTGCACAATCCTGACGCTGATAGCGACTGCGGCAGCCGGCACGGTTCGCGCTCCGTTCAGCGCGCACGAGAGCTACTCCGGCCTCACGCGCGTCGAGGAGGTGCTGGCCCACGACGACGGGACACCGGAGGAGGTGTTGACCGGGCGTACAGCACAGAAAGCCGCGGTCCACTTCCAGGCCCCTCTCTGGGCGACGCACCTTGTCGCGGTCGAGTTCTACATCATGGACGACGGCGTTACGAACCCCGAAGACCCCGAGATGCCGACGACGGCACCATTCACGGTCTGGGTGTGGAGGCCATCCACTGACATGCTCCCCGGCGACCCGGGCACCGACGGCTACGTCCCGTTCCCTGATTGGTACATGTATCCTGAGGAAGCCTGGGTCAGGGCCGACCTTCCGATACCGGTGGACATCACCGACGACGAGCTCTTCCCGGACAGACAGTTCTTCGTCGGCATGGAGTGGGAGTCCAGGTACAATCCCGTCCTCGGTCTCGACACGGACGAACCGTACGGGTGGAGCTGGTTTTTCAACTGGGCCGAGTGGGAGGCCCTCGACGGGAACCTGCTGGTCCGCGCCGTAGTCTGGGCGGACTCCATCTGCGTGCCGGAGGTCATCTACGTCGACGCGGCGGGAGGAGGCGACTACTTGACCATCCAGGACGCTGTCGACGCGGCGTCCACGTGCGACACCGTTCTCGTAGCGCCCGGAACGTACACGGGGCCTGCGAACAGGAACATCAGCTTCGGCGGGAAGAACATCGTGCTCAAGTCACAGGAGGGGCGCGCCTCGACCATCATCGACTGCGAGCAGCAGGACCGCGGGTTCTTCTTCGTGGACGGAGAGGACGAGTCCGCGACCGTGCGGGGCTTCACGGTGAGGAACGGACTCGGCTCGGGCGGAGGGATCCGCTGCGTCAACTCGTGGCCGACGATCATCGACTGCGCCTTCACCGACAACGACGGCGAGAGCTACGGCGGCGGGGTGTACTGCAACAACGCGGTTAGTCCCTCTCCCACCTTCGTCAACTGCGTGTTCGCCGGCAACACAGCCTCGATCCACGGAGGCGGCGTGCTGCTGGATTTCTCGGAAGTGACGTTCACGAACTGCACCTTCGTCGGCAACGGGGCGCCCGAGGGCGGCGGGATCCACTGCGGGACCGCTTCATCTCCCTCGTTCTCGAACTGCATCATTGCGTTTGGCTCTGAGGGCGGCGCCGTCCAGTGTCCGCCCACCAGCGTACCGACGTTCAATCACTGCTGCGTGTTCGGCAACGCCGGCGGAGACGAGCTGTGCGGCGACTACTGGGAGAATCTGTTTGTCGATCCTCTCTTCTGCGGGGCGGACGCGGGTGACTACTCGCTCTACAACACCTCGCCATGCTTGCCCGCGAACAACGCATGGGCGGTTCTCATCGGAGCGCTCGGAGAAGGCTGCACCGCGACGGTCGTGAAGGAGAGATCCTGGGGAGCGATCAAGGCGATGTACCGCTGATGACCCGGGCCCGGGGTGCCGACACATCCACTAGGGCAAGAAGGGCGGCTCCCTCGTGCGACCGCGCGACCCGCATCGAGCAGTCGCACGGCGCCATCGGGCCCCAAGCGTCGCTGCGCCAGCTCAGCCGTGGCTTTGAAATCAGGGAGCCTGTTTGTCAATCGGGGGACTCCACGGAGTCCGTCAGAAGTAGAACCTCGCTCCCACGCCTCCGCTCAGGTCGAAGGCGGTCTCGGGTATCACGTTGAAGATCGGGGCGATCTCCACGAAGACGTCGAAGCGCCCGTTCTCGAACGTGTAGTTGAGCCCAAGAGGAATGCGCACGCCTACATTATCCTTGCCGTCGCCCAAGAGGAGCCGCACTCCGATGCCGTAGTAGACCGGGGCGCTGCCACCAAGCTTCTCGTCCTCGATCACGCGGTGCCACACGTAGTCGCCGTGGGCGTAGAAATGACCGTCGCCCAGCGACCATCCGGTCGCTGCGTTCACGGCCGTGCTTTCATCCTGCCACCACTTGAACGTGAACCCGGTTGGCTCACCCACCATGAGGCCTACACCAAAGCGGGCCTGGGCAGGCGACGGTGCCAGTGCGGTGAGAATGACGGCGGCCAGGATTATCGCAAACAGAACGCGCATGAGTTCCCTCCCTCAACTGGGTTTACGAACTGTACTTGTTGACTCGCTATCGCTTCGGTTATGCCCGACTTCAGGCGGCGCTCGCCTCGACGTTGCCAGGGTTCCAGCGCCACGCGGAGACGAGCGCGTAGATCCCGACTACGGCCAGAAGCGGCGGCGTGTAGACACCGGGCAGCGCGCACCCCGCCAGTATCGAGCCCCCGATGTGGCCGGAGACATTGGCCAAGGCTATCAGGGCGACACCGATGGTAGCGACGCGCATCCAGCTCGCTCCGCGGTATGCGAAGGGTGCGAGCGCCGTGAGTATAGCAACAAATGCGACGCTCAACCACATCGATGCGGCCAGAACTAGCGATGGCGATGTAACGTACGGGAAGAGTTCGCTGACCGCGCGAGTAGCGTCGCTGTAGAAAGGCAGGAAGCCGGTGAACGCCTCTTCTGCGACGTGAACGGTGAGACTGAAGCAGAGCGCCAGCCACGGTCTGCCGATGCCATTTGGGTTGAGCGTGGACTTGGCCGTCACAGTGCTTCCCCTATCGGACGCGGGGCCCTGTGCCTCTCGCCCCGCTCACATGATGTGGTATCTCATCACGACCTTGGCCTCGGACGGACGGGCGCACTCCACGAAGCCCGCGCGCTCGAAGGAAACCGGAACACCCATGAAGCTCGACACCGCCTCGAGCTTCTTCCCCCTCGGACGCGTGGGATAGGCCTCGACGATCTTCCCGCCCGACCTTCGGACATGATCCACGGCGCCGCGGATCAGCACAGTGGTCAGACCCAGCCGCCGGTGGCTCTTCGCAAGAAACAAGCAAACAACGGACCAAACCTGCGCGTCATCGAGCCTTTTCAGCACTCTTGACCTGTTGAGAGACGAGAAGCTCTCCCTTGGACCCACCGAGCACCACCCCACCACCTCCCCGTCCGCGTATGCCAGAAGACCCGGGATCTCGCCCGAGTCGACCAGACTCTTCATGGCCCGCCTGTTCTTCTCCCCGTGTCTCTCATCGAACTCGCGACGCGTCTGCCGCCACCACATGCACCAGCACCCGCCACACGCTCCACTCTTGCCAAAGAGCGTCTCGAAGTCCGTCCATGTCTCGGGAGTGAGAGGACGGAACTCCAACGGACTGGATGACTTGCTTTTGGGACACATTCATGAACCTCTGTTGCCTGCCCGATCCGTCCGGGCGATCTGCCCGCCGGGGCGACCGACGCGACTCACCTACTCGGCGCGGATGAGCTTGAGCGGCATTCTGAACAGTCCGACACCTGGATCCTGCACACCGTCTCGGGAGACCGTGGCCGTCATGTCCATCCACAACGTGTCGCCCTCGACTCTGTATGTGTAGACGGCGTACCCGCCGATGAACTCCGGTGTCTTGGCCACGGTCGGGATGGTGGTCACCGTCGTGTCGGTGTACGTGTACGTCCCGGAGTTGACGATGATCGAACTGTACGCGGCCGCCTTCTCCTCTTGCGTCGGCCTCCAGATCTCCTCGAAGTCAGGCGGGACCTCCGTGAGCGGCATCCAGACCATGCTGTAGTGGTTCTTGTCAAAGATGAAGAGCCCCGGGGCGGTGTCAGGATACCTGTTCTCGCCCCGCTCCGAGATGACGGCGATCTCGGTCATCACCCAGGAGCCCTCGAGCGGGCCCCTGCCCTCGGGCACGTCCGTCGTGTACTGCGCGCATCCCGTCGCCACGACGAGAAGCAGCGCCAGGAACAGGAACAACCGCATGAGAACTACTCCTTTCTTGCGTGCGCCGATCCGATCACCGCTCTTCTTCGCCGAATAGAGTCAGAACGCGCTGCAGCATTGCCTCGACCTGATGCGTCTGCAGATAGTAGAGCGGGAACCCGAGGTAGCAGACGTTGCCGCGGTTGTCTCCGGAGAGATACAACACAACGCTCGTCTCTCCCTCGTAGTACGGATTGAGGAAGCTGTGAGTCGCGTAGATCTCAAGGCACGTGCCCTCGAAACTGACGAGCTTCTCGACGGGAAGACCGCAGTGGTAGTAGTTCGGTATGGGCGGGTCGCAATAGAGGAACCACTTGCCCGGCTCCACGTCGCAGTCTCCCGTGTCGACATAGACCGGCTCGAACCCCAGCGCCTCTCCGGCGGGGGTGGGAATGGCTCCGTGCATGCAGAAGCCGTAATTCCAGGGATCGTTGGGATTGGCTGAGGTTCCGCTGTAGTCGACGTAGCCTATACGCAGGACGTCCCGGATGAACCGTCCGCCCGGCGTCGAATCCCCGGGCTCCACGTACACGGGGTACGGCTCGCCCGCCACCTGCGTCAGCGTCTGCCAGCCGCAGAGAACGAGGTTGCCTCCCACTCGCACGTAGCCACCCAGGCGATCGTAGTCCTGCCCATACGGACCGAAGAGCCCTCCGATCTCGCTGTCATCCTGGTCGCAGTACCAGATGACCGTTGAGGCGTCAGCCAGTGTCTGGATGTCGGGAGGCGAGGGGTTCCCCCCGACCACGTGCTCCGCAGGGTCCCACGCGTACCGGTCGCCGAAGGGGGCTACGATGGCGTCGTAGAACGCATCCCTCTCCACGTCTGTACCCCACACCTCATGCGCCTCCAGCCAATCGTAGTCATCCACGATGAGGATGTAGTCGTCGAGGCCGATCTCGACTACCTCGAACCGAAGGTGAGCATGGATCTCGGCCTCCACCGTGTCCTTGACCGCGACGTGCATCTCGTGCTCTCCCGGCACGGGCGTCACTTCAAAGTGTGTCCCTGTCGACGACCACGCGGACCAGTCGGTGGTATCGTCGTAGGCGTGTCTGTACTTGAGGCCCTGCCCCTCGGCGCTCCAGTCGAACGTGACGTGCTCGCCGTGGAAGATCGGTATCGGCGGCCTGGTCCACGCGTGCGGATACTCAAGCCAGCGGCGGGGGCCCCCGAAGACGTTCGACGTGACGTAGAACCGAGTGGGCCCCATGTAGTAGACGGCGAACGGCCACTCGGCCGGAGTGACGTCCCTGGCGCCCTGGTCGTCGACCGACCAAACCTCGAACCGGAAGTGTCCGTAGAGAGGACCGAACCACGCGATGGTCTCGTCGCTCGACAGGCTGTCGTCCGATGCGTACTCAACGTAGTCGAAACCATCACGGATCAGCAGCCGGTAGCCGAAGCCCGCAACCTCTCCATCGGCGTCACTCCCCTCCCACTCGAAGGTCACGAACGGCCAGCTCATGATCTCGCTAGGTCCCTCGATGATCTCCGTGTCGGGGAAGATGTTCTGTGCCGTGAAGGAGACGCTGGCGGGCGTCGGGTCTTCGGCGCCGTCGTTGTCGACCGCCTTCACCGAGAATGTGTGGTACCCGTACGACTGATTCGCGCCACCGGTCGTGTCGTCGGTCGACACCGTGAACACACTGTCGGTCGCCACGGTGTACACCCAATCGAGCGAATCCCACATCGTCAGGAAGTGCGTGACCTCGCCGTCGGGGTCCCACCCGAACCAGTTCATCCGTACGCGGTAGCACACGGTGTCTCCGGCGGCCGGCGCGAACGACAGCTGCGTCTCCGGCGGGATGTTGTTCAGCAGGCCGGACGGGTCGCTCTTGCTGCACCCCAGCGGGACGGCCACGAGAATGCAGCAAACCAACAGCAGTATGAATAGCGTCGCTGCCCGCAACACGATCTGACCTCCAAGGGGGGGGGGATGATCCGCTGCCAGTGTCCTGCCGGCAGTCAGCCGGGCGGATGAGGACCGATTCTGTTTTCATCATACACCCGCATATCGGGGATGTTCAAGCCCAACACCGAACCGCGGGCGCTGCGCTGAGGGTTGCTTCCGACTCGCGGCGGGAGCCTGCGGCGGCGAGCTGCGTCCGGAGGCCCCTTGCAGGTTGACTTGGCCCCGGCGGCGGACTAAACTCCAAGAGGAGTATGCCGAAGTGGTGGAATTGGTAGACGCGCTGCGTTCAGGGCGCAGTGGGGCTAGTCCCTGTGGGGGTTCGAATCCCCCCTTCGGCACCAGGAACTCAAGAGGCGGCCCGCCGTGTGCAGGCCGCCTCTTCTTGCTCTCGGTCCGGGCTACCGCGCCGGTTGCCGGGCCCCAAGCCCCGCCCACGCGCACGGACCGGGGAGTCTCCACCCTGCAACGACGTGCGCCGCTACGACGTGTGCTGCAACGACGTGCGCCGCTACGGACGGAACAGTGCCTTGATGACACCCCAGTTCGCCTCGTCGACCGGAGTATCCGCCTGTATGAGGAGCAGGTAGTCCTCGGTCTCGCCGTCCTCGAAGTTCCCTGAACCGTCCCAGTCGGCGCCGACAGGGCTTTCGCTCACCGTGAACCTGAACCAGACGTGCTGGTCATTCGGGCCCACGAGGAAGGGTTGAATGCCGGGGAGACCCGAGACAGGCCCCGTGTAGCCCATCGGGACCGGGACGTTGATCGCGAAGTGCTCTGCCGCGGGGCCGCCCGGACACGTCGAGGACCCACTCCAGAAGCCCGAGTGGTCCCAGTCGGCGAGCGCATTGAAGTACCCGTCCACCGGCATCTGATTCGTGATCTGCATGTCGATGTCGACGCCCCAGACCGCCGTTGCACACGCGATGGCCAGAAGCCCGGTGTTCGTGCACGGAACGATAGTGTTCGTGTTGTCAATGGTATAGGCCGGCGGGAACATCAGACCCGCATCGCCGTCCTGGTAGCACTCGTCCTGATCGTAGGGCGGGAAAGTGACACCCGCGCAGGCGCCCGCGTTGCCATCGGGCTCGAAGTCGAACACGGGCTGCGGCGTGCCCGAGCCTGGAAAGTGGGACCAGCAGAGCGCGCCGTGGTAGATATACGGCGCCGAACCACCGAAGCATGTGGGGAATGTTCCGGTGACGGGAATCCAAGGATACGCGATAGCGTCCTCGGGCGCGTCGCCCCACTCCCCCTCGTCACCGAGGGCACTCGCGGGTGCGAACAAAAGGGCGGCCGTCGCCAGCGCGCAGGCCAGATACGTTACTCTGGTCGTCACGGTCTGCCTCCTCTCTCCCGAGACGTCCGGCCGGAGCCGAACCGGCCTGTCTCGTCGCCTGTGCCGGGGCCGGGGTCGGGGCAGACACGGAACCCATGAGCGCCAGCGCTTGGAGCCACGCGTACGACCAAGGATGGGCCGTGCGCAGCAGACACGCTCTGTATGTCACTCCGCGCCGCGCGTGTCAAGGGGCAACCCCATTTTTCCGTAGTAACGCATGCGCACATCGTGACACGCACCAGAGGACCGTGCGAAGGACCGTTCAGCGGTTGTCACGGGCGGAGCCCTCTGCTAGTCTCGCCTCGGACTCACGCAGGCCCGCAAACGCCGGAGAACACACGTGAACAGACCAAAGGTCGCAGTTCTGAGAACCACGCCGGAGACAGTGCTGGACGACTACGTTCGCCTGTGCGAACTGGCCGGCATGAAGGACGCGCTCGAACCGTCCAACACGACGATCCTCAAGGACAACATCAGCTGGCACCTGATGTACCCGGCCTCGAACACGACGCCCTGGCAGCTCGAGGGTACCATACTCGCCCTCCGGCAGGCCGGCTTCCAGGACCTCGTCGACGTCCACAACAAGACCGTGGTTACCATCTGCGATCTGGGCGACCGCTACAACAAGTTCGGCCCCGTCCTCCAGAAGTACGGCGTGCCGAAGAAGTACAACTTCGAGCCCAAAGACATGACCTGGATCAAGCACGCGCCGAAGGCGAAGATGGCCGTGCTGGACAAGATCTTCCCTGACGGCATCTACCTGCCCGACTACTTCTTCGGCAAGAACATCGTCCACCTGCCGACGGTAAAGACGCACAGCTACACGGTCACCACCGGCGCACTCAAGAACGCCTTCGGCGGCCTCCTCAACGTCAACCGCCACATGACACACACGTGGATACACGACACGATCGTCGACCTCCTGGCCATCCAGAAGGAGATCCACACGGGCGTCTTCTGCACGATGGACGGGACGACGGCGGGCAGCGGACCGGGTCCAAGGACGCTCATTCCTCACCAGAAGGACGTCATCCTGGCGTCCTCCGACCAAGTGGCGATAGACGCGGTGTCGGCTCAGATGATGGGCTTCGACCCGATGGCCATCGACTACATCGCGCACGCGACCGAGCGCGGGCTGGGGCAGGGCAATCCCGCCGAGATAGAGGTTACAGGCATGCCGGAGCTGGCCGACGAGCGGTGGGGATTCAAGGTGGGCGTGAACCTGGGGACCGGCACGGGCATGCTGCTCTGGCGGTCGCCGCTCAAGATCTTCCAGAAGCTCCTCTTCCAGACGCCCATCGTTAAGATGTTCATCTGGGCGAGCGAGACCTACCACGACAAGTTCTGGTACCCGAAGAACGGCGTCCCCGTCGTCGAGGAGTGGAAGCGCGAGAGCCCCTGGGGGCGCCTCTTTGAGGAGTACCCCGAGGAAGCCGACGGGACCGACCCCGCGTGTCGCACCGAGCCTTTCAAGTAGACCCCGCGGGGGCGGCACTCAGACCGGTCGGTCCGATCTCACTGGCCGGTGCTGCCGTCGTTGAACTCGTCCGCGGCCCTGATGACGGATTGTGTCTCGATGAAGCAGGCGTCGATTCTCTCATCGCCTCGCTGCGCGGCGTTGTACGCGCGGATCGCCGCCTCGAGTTTCTTCGCCGTCTCCTCCCGCAGCACTGCCTGGAGCGCCGCATTGTAGCCCGGCCACACGTCGCTGCCCTCTCGCGGCTCACCGCAGCTCAGTCGTCCTGTGACCTCGTCCCAGTGCGTGTAGCTCGTGATGCCGCACGTCGACAGGATCTCGCGCACGTCCTGGTGCATGCCCACGTAGTACGTCATGAATACGAGCCTCACGCGTTCACCCCCTGTCTCTCCTGCCGCCCCTCGAAGATGCCATAGAGGACCGGCACCAGAACGAGGGTGACGACCGTCGATACCAGCAGTCCGCCGATCATGGCTATCCCGAGCGGGTTCCACGACTCGGCGCCCTCACCTCGTGACATGGCCAATGGCAGCATGCCGAACATCGTCGTGAACGCTGTCATGAGCACCGGCCGCAGCCTGCGCCGCCCGGCCGTCATGAGCGCCTCATGAACGCTCTGTCCTCTCTTGCGCATGATGTTCGTGTAGTCGACCAGAACGATGGCGTTGTTGACCACGATGCCCATGAGCATGATCATTCCGATGAACGAGACCATGTTCAGCGTCGTGCCGGTCACGAGGAACGCCCAGATGACGCCGACGAACGCGAACGGGATCGAGAACATGATGATGAACGGCCCCCGGAAGGTCTGGAACTGCGCGGCCATCACGATGTAGACGAGCGCGATCGCGAGCACGAGCAACAGCGTGAGATCCTTGAACGACTCGGCCTGCTCCTCGATGTCCCCGCCGAACGCGACGTCGATGCCCGCCGGGAGGTCCAGCTCGTTGACCTTCGCTTCGATGAGCGGCTTCACCTGGTTCAAGCGCGTTCCGTAGAGATCGGACAGCACCTTGACGACGCGCTGCTGATTGACACGATTGATCACTGTCGGCCCCGTGCCCGGCTTCAGCTCGGCCACGGCCGCCAGCGTGATGGTCCGGCCGGTGAGCGTCGTGATCGGAAGCGCCAGGATATCCTCCGCGTCGGCCCGTCCGTCCTCCGTGGCCCGGAGCAGGATGTTCCACTCCTCTCCCTCTCCGCTGAATCGCGTGGCCTCCAGGCCGTACACCTGAGCGCGAAGCGCGGAGGCTACGATGGCCGTGTTGACGCCGAGCGACGCTGCCTTCTCCCGATCGACGACCACATGAAGCTCCGGCAGCGGCTCACCACGGTCAAGGCGCACGTCGCGCGTTCCTTCGATGGACTGAAGGACGTCCCGGATGTCCTCCGCCGCGCGGTTGAGATCCCCCAGGTCGTCGCCGTAGACCTCGATGACAACCGCCGCGGCGCCGCCCATGGCGTCGCTCATCGGGTTGCCGCCCGAGACCTCCAGACTGAGAACTCCGGGAATCGTGTTGACGTAGCGGCGGAACTCCTCACCGATCTCGAAGCTCGACCTGTCTCTGTCCTTCTTCTTCACGAGCTTGATGCCGATCTCAGCGACGTTCGGTCCTTCCTTCTCCCCCAGCAGCGCGGAGAAACCGCTCTCGGTCTGGCCGCTTCGGAAGAAGTAATGCTCGCGCTCCGGGATGTTCTCCTCAACGAACATCGACACGCCACTCATGACCTCCACGGTGCGTTCCAGACGCGTGCCGGGCGCCAGCTCGATGATCGCACTGACGTAGCCGCCGTCTTCCTTGGGATAGAACTCGGTCCCCAGGAACCCCGTCAGCAGCATAGTGCCCACGAAGATGGCTACAGCCACGAGAACGACACGTCCCTTGCGCGCGAGCGAGGCCTCAAGTCGGGCGGAGTACCAGGTCTCGATGTTTCGCAGCACGCGCTCGCCGCGATCGAACAACCTGCTCCTCTTGCTCTTCTGTGTATCGAACGACCGCCTCATGAAGGTCGATGTGAGCGCCGGAGTCAGCGTCAGCGCGACCAGGAGCGATGCGGCGATCGTCACGACTACGATGAGGGCGAGCTGGTTGAACATGACCCCGACGATGCCGGTCGCGAAGATCATCGGGATGAACACGGCGATCGTCGTGAGAGCGGAGGCCATGAGGGCCTGCCCCACCTCGGACGGGGCGTAGATCGACGCCTCGCTGACGCGCTCTCCAGCCTCGACGTGGCGCGTGATGTTCTCGAGGACGACCACCGAGGCGTCGACGACCAGGCCGATCGCGATCGCCAGACTCATCAGACTGATCGAGTTGAACGTGTACCCCATCATGTTCATGAAGATGAGCACGACGAGGAACGAGACGGGGATGGTGATACCCACGACGACCGTGCTGCGCATCCTCCTGAGAAAGACGAGCACGACCAGAAGAACGGCGAGGAACCCGTAGAGCACAGCGGTGACAAGCGTTGAGAGGGAGTTCTGAATCGACTCCGATGAGTCCATGGGAAGCTCGATCTCGATGTCCGCGGGCAGAGTCGGTTTGATGCGCTCGAGCTCCGCCTTGATGGCGCTCGCCACCTCGACGCTGTTGGCGCCCGACTGCTTCTGCATGTACACGATGACGCCCGGACGGTTGTTCGACCGCGCGTGCATCGTCTGATCGGCGAAGTCGTCGACGACCTCGCCGATATCTTCGAGATGAACCAGCGTGCCGTTGTGCTGTCCGACCGCGATCCGCTTGATCTGCTCGAGCTCCTCGAACTCCCCGGGAACCCGAATCGAGACCTCGGAGTCCCCCTGGTCAATCGTGCCGACCGGGAAGTCCAGATTCTCGGCCGCGAGGACAGACCCGATCTGATGGAGTGAAAGACCGAACGCGTGCAGCCGCTGCGGGTCGATGCGAACCTCGATCTGGCGTTTCGGCCCGCCCATCACGCTCACGAGCGCGACGCCGGGGACTCGCCTGAGCTTGTTGCTGATCTCTTCTTCGACGATGTAGTTCAGGCTCTCGTAGCTCTCCTCGGCGCTGACGGCGAGCACGACGACGGGCGCCATGTCCGAGCTCAGCTTGAGCAGTCGGGGCGCCTCCGCCCCGTCGGGAAGGTCGTCTCTTGCCATCTCGATCGCGGAGCGGATGTCATTCGAGACCTCGTCGAGGTTGGTGCCCCACTCGAAGCTCGCCATGACGACCGACAGGTTGCTCTGAGAGACCGATGTGATCTCGTCTATCCCGCTCACCGTCGCGACCGCGTCCTCAATGGGCTCGGTCACACCGTTCTCGACATCCTCGGAACCGGCACCCGGATAGAGTGTGATCACTGCCAGGTTGGGGAACTCCATGTCAGGATACAGGTCGATCGGCGTCCGCATGACGGCGAGGAGACCGAACAGCGCCACCGCCAGAAAGACCATGAAGACCGTAACAGGACGGCGTACCGCCAGCTGCGGAAGGTTCATCGGTCACCCTCCTCCTGTCGCACTGCAACCCTCGCGCCGTCCGGAAGCCGATAGCGGCCGGTCGTTATCACTGTCTGACCCGCTTCGAGCCCGCTCAGGACCTCATGGCGGTCTCCGAACGCGCTGCCCAGGACCACGTCAACACGCCTCGCATGCCCGTCCTCGAGAAGCATGGAGAAGTAGCGGCCCGTCCCCTCCTGCTGGAGGACCCCATCGTGCGGAACAAGAAGCACGTCGCGCGGCTCGAGTTCCAGGGTCAGGTGGGCGTACATCCCCGGACGAAGGAGCTCGCCGGAGTTCGGTATGACGATCTCGGCCTTCGCCGTGCGCGTCATCGGGTCAATGACAGGCTCCACAAGCCTGATCTTTCCCTCGAACGCGCGGCCGGGGTACGACGCGACCTCTATCTTCGCCTGGAGCCCTTTCCGAACCTCGGGCAGGTCGCGCTCCGAGATCGCGATCTCCACCTTGACCACGTCCATCTGAACGACCTCCACGATCGCGGGTGTCGACACGCCGCCACCGGGCATGAGGACGAAGACCTCTCCCTCCTCGAGATAGGTCGCCGCCACAATACCCGGGAACGGGGCGCGAATCATCGTGCTCTCGTAGACAAGATCATAGGACGCCCTGGCCGCTTCGTATCCGGCATCGACCTGATCAAAGACCTGCTGCGTGATGGCACCCGCCTCAAGGAGCCGCTTCATGCGCTCCCAGTCCTTCTCCGTGGCGATGAACTGCGCCTCCACCTGCGTGAGCTGCTCCCCGGCCATCTCGACCATGAGATCGCCCTTGTTCACTCGGTCCCCCGGCTCGACGTGCATGCGGCTTACCTGGGCGCTCATCATCGCGCCGACGGATGCCTCTCGCGAGGGCGCGATGCTGCCCGAGAACTCCAGAGTCGGCGTCACGCGGACCATCTCCACGTCCGCGACGCTGACGGGGACCACGCGCTCCTCGACCTGCTGCTCTTCGCCACGACTCCCGCACCCGGCGATAGTGATCGCCGCGAAGCACAGAACGAGAAGTCCGGCGCGCGGCAGAAGCTTCGTGCTGTATCTCATCGTGTCTCCTCTCGTTCGCTGACGACCCCGACCGCCAGATCGAGCCCGGCCTCGGCCAGGCGCAGCCGCGCCAGCGCGGCGACTCCGTTCATCTCAGCAGTTCTCAAGGCAGTGCTGGCATCGAGCACGTCGCTGTTCGACGCAACGCCGCTCTGGAAGCTCTCCTGGGTCACGCGGAAGCTCTCGCGCGCCTGCTCGATTCCCCGCTCCGCGATATCAATCGCCTCGAACGCTTCATCATACCTCTGCCAGCTCTGCTCCACCTCGAGGCAGACGGCGCTCTCCATGAGCTCGAGCCCGCGCTCCGTCTGGAGCCGCGTGGCGGTCGCCTCCCGCACTCGATTCCATCGACCGCCCCAGTCGAACACGTTCATCTGCGCGGCGATCGTCACGCTCCAGTGATCGTAGAACTCCGGCCGATACTCGCGGTCCGGACGGTCCCAGTTGTAGCTGCCCATCGCGACGATCCGGGGAAAGAACTCCGAACGGGCCAGTCCGACCAGGTTGTCGGCGGCTCCGACGCTCTCCATCATCGCCATGAGATCCGGCCTCTCATCGATCGCCGTCATGAGGAGTTCGCTCAGCTCTCCGGAGACGGGAAGCGATTCGTCGAGGGTATCAATGGCCTCGACCTCCGTGCCCGGCTCGAGCCCGATCCGAAATGCGAGCGTCGCCGCCGCAAGACGGATACCGTGCCGCGCAGAGTTCCGATCGAGTTCGATCGCGGACATCTCGACGCGGGCCTGCATGATGTCGCGCTCCAGCAGCATGCCCTCTTCGTACATGATCTCCAGGTTCTTGATGTGCCCCTGCATCTGCGCCACCGCGTCGTCCATGACCCTCAGCGCCGCGTTGGTCTGCACGAGCAGGACGTAAGCCTGTGTGACGTTGTACCTGGTCTCGTGCTCGGTCCGGAGCGTGTTGTACTCGGCCGCCCGGAGCCCGTGCCCGGCGGCCCCTTTCGCGCTCAGGAGCGCGCCGCCCGTGAATATCGGCTGTGTGATCGTCATCCCGACCGAGTAGATGTCGTCATCCCCCATGTAGATCCTGTCGGCCCCAGTCCCGCCGGCAAGCCCCTCGAGCGTCGATGGATCAAGATACCCCTGCTCGACCAGGTACTCGAACGGCTCCATCAACGGGGCGAACATGTCCCCGAACTGCGAGCCGTCCATGTAGGGCACCTCATCCAGCTTCGTGTACGAGGCGCTCGCTCCCACCGCCGGCAGGAACGCCGCCTGCGCCTGCCGGACGCGAGCCCTCGCGGCCTCCTCAGCCGCTGCCGCCATCCCCAGTTCATGTCCGCGCTCGAGCGCCACGGAAATCGCATCGTCGAGGGTCAGCAGAAGCGTCTCACCACTCCACGCCGGGGACGCTGGTCCCAGCGCGAGCCAGACGCCCAGCGCCACCATGCCCGCGCGTCGGATGGCAGGTGCCAGCCGTGGGTATTCGCCCGCTTCCCTCATATCGTCTCCCCTCGTGGTTTCAGCCCGTTCCAGATGATGTCCAGCAGGGTGTCGATCACGCCCGTCATGCGCTCCTCGATCTGGCCTGTTGCCGTCATCATGAAAATTCCCTTGAAAGCCAGAATGATGCTCCACGCGGTCGTCTCCACGTCGTCAACCACGACTTCGCCCGCCTTGACGCCTTCCGTGAGGATCCATGTGTACACACTGAGGGCTTCTTCCATCAGGCGCTCCACTTCCTTCTCCGAGCGGGGAATGACGTCCGACAGCACCTTCGTCGTCACTCGGTAGACGTTCACCTTCTTCCGAATCTCCGCGGCGTGGGTCAGAACAGCAGCCCTCAGCCGGTCTCTCGTCGTGGACTCCTTCTCCACCTCTTCCCTCACCCGGCAGAGCATGTCCTGCATCTCCCGCTGGATCACCGCGTGGAAGATGTCCTCTTTCGTGGAGAAGTACTTGTAGACGGTCGCACGCGCGACTCCCGCGTCGCGGATGATGTCGGCGACGCTGGTCTTGCGGAAGCCGTGTCGCGCGAAGAGCCCGGCCGCGACATCGAGGATCGCCTCCACCCTTCTCGTTGCGCTCACGTCACTCACACTGCCGCTCCTTTTGATTCGCGCCTCACGACGCAATTGATAGACACAACAGACAGTGTTCAGCCTGTTGTCTATTCTATTCACAGAGATGGCCGCTGTCAAGCCAAAAGCGAATGCTGCCTCAATCAGGACCCGCGGCGCTCCAATCGGCACTCCAGGAGGCGCTCCAGGGGCGGCTCCGGTCCGGTTTGCGTGGTCCTTCCATCGCCTTGCGCGCCCAGGGCAAGTCCGCTAGACTTGCAACTCGGACAAGCCCGAATCCAGGAGGCGCAGAGAGCTATGGAAGCCCTGTTAGGCGCCATCGTCGTGGCGCTTGTAGCCATTCTCGCAGCAGGGACGATCCTGCGCCGCGCCGGTCGTCCGCTCACGAAGGGCGTGACAGCCACGCCGCGGACGCGGACCGCCCTCATGGTCGTGTTCTCGGTCCTGGCGGCTCTGGTGATCTTCCCCAGTCTGGTGCCGGCGGCGCGACGCGGTATCTTCTCCTTCTGCGGCGTCTGCCCGATCGGGACCGTCGCCACCGGCGGCCCGGAGTCGGTCCTGGGCTTCCTGAACACGTTCTTCCTGGCGGCGTGGTACTACGCCGCGACCGTACTGCCAGTCTTCGTGCTGGGGTGCCTTTTCTCCGGCGTCCTCATCGCGAAGTCACAGCGCGTCCGAATACGGGGGGTGCTGCCCGCATTCGGGCTGGCAGCGCTTCTTCCGGTCTGTTCGTGCGGGGTTATTCCCATAGCCAAGACCATGATCGAACGTGGAGGCAGCGGCGCGCGCGACGGGCTTGTCTTCATTGCCACCGCGCCGCTTCTCAGCCCGATCATCGTGTTTCTGGCCTTCACGCTCCTGGGCGGCAGCTACCTCGTTCTGCGGATCATCGCGAGCCTCGTGGTCGCCCTGGTCGTCGCCGTGCTCGTGCGTCCGTTCCTGTCGTCTCCGGCAGAGACTCCCCACACCTCCTCCACGACCCGTGTGACCGGCGCGACGACTCCCGGTGCCGCCACTCCCGGCGCGTCGTGCACGCCGTCACCGGCCTGCGCGACCGCTCCCGGTGCGGGCGGTTCCGTCCTGCTGGCAGCATGGCGTATGCTGACGGGGCTCATCAGGTACGTGCTTTTCGGGGTCGTGCTCGGCTCGCTCTTCATCGCGGCTCTGCCCGCGGACTACGTCGGAGCGATCCTCCAGTCGGGCGTGGCCTCCATGGCGGTGGTGGTGGTCGTCGGGGTCCCGATCAACATGTGCGCCGGTGAAGAGATCCTCCTGAGCGCGCCGCTATCGGGCATGGGGTTGACCATGGGACACGCGCTGGCCTTCGCGCTCGCCAGCACAGGCATATGCATGAGTTCCATCCCGCTTCTTCTGAACGTTCTGGGAAGACGGGCCACGCTCGTGATGGTGGCGATCTACCTTGTGGTGCCGTTTCTGATCGGCCTCATCGTCAATGCGCTCCCGGCAGTCGGGACCCTGGGACCGGCTCCGTTCTAGGCCGGTGCTCTCCCGGGACGGACCTCCTGGAACCGAGCCGCTTCGTTCCCGGCTGATTCAGTTTGTCTTCTGGAGGATACGTTGAAACTGGTGGCTCTCGTCGCTCTCACGATCGCCGTCCTCCCGGTCGTTTCCGCGGGGAACGTTCTTCCAGTGGTTACGGGCGTCTCCGTGGAAACGGTCGGCGACACGGTCCGGATCACGTACGACATCGACGACCCGGACGGAGATTCCATGAGGATCCTTCTGCGCTTCGCTGGCGCTGACGGCGGCGTGGACAGTCCCGTCGCCGGGATCAGTGGGGACGTGGGGGCCGGTGTCCTCTCCGGGACGGCGAGGGTCATCGCCATCGATCGTTCGGTGGCTGCCGGTTTGCCGGAGCCATTCATTCCCAGGCTTCTCGCCCACGACGGCACCGGGCTTGGAGGAGAGATGATCGCGGTCGCCTCGACAGGCGGCCCGGATTTCCTGGTCGACAAGTATGAGACGACGAACGAGCAGTACGCCGCGTTCGTCCGCTCAGACGGTTACGAGTTCAGAGACTTCTGGCTCGTGGATGACGGTACCATTGACATCGTCGAGACCGGATGGAACTACGCGGGGAAGTTCCGGTGGGTGGCCCCGAGATTCTGGGACCCGTCCGTGGAACCACCGTGGTCGACCGATCCCTACTCCGGACTGGCGTCGACTCCGGTGCTCGGAGCGAGCTGGTTCGAGGCCTACGCGTACTGCAAGTGGGCGGGCAGGAGACTGCCCTCCTCCGGTGAGTGGCTGGAAGCCACCGGGCTGAACATGAGTTCCTACAGCTGGGGAGACGACAGAACGTCCGGAGAGGAGCCACCCGAGTTCGCCCTCGCCAACGTCCGGTTCGGCTACAAGGGATACAGCTTCGGCGGTTTCACCAGTGATGGATCCGAACACACCGCGCCGGTGGGCAGCCACAGCCCCATCGGCGACAGCCCGCTTGGCATCGTCGACCCGATGGGCAACGCCTGGGAGTGGTGCAACGACGTCGTCGCCGTCATCAACTACGGCACGTTCTCGTGCGCAACGAGGCCGCTCAGGGGTGGCAGCTGGGCCACGGCCATGCCCCAGCTCGACGACGCCGTGAAGGACCTCTGCCCCCTCTATCGGACCGAGACGATCGGATTCCGGTGCTTCCGGTAGGAGCACGCAACCCACCGAAATACGTCATAGACAAATCCCGAGAAATGTGTTAAAATACAACAGGTAGGTAAGATACGTCCGGGCTACTCGATCTGGTGGGCGGCCCGGGCGCACGGTCATCTGCTGTCCGGAGCGAGACAGGGCTCCTCGGGGTCCCGTGAATATCCGTCTCAGGGCGGCGACACACAGAATCAAGAGAAGACGAGAAACAGTAGACCGCATCCTTTAGAGGGGGGATCTGATGCTGAGAAAGCTCTCGCGCACGCTGCGTCCGGGCAGTCCGGCCGTCGTGACCGCGCTGACATGTACGATCCTGGCAGTGGCGCTGACTGCCGCTACCGCACTGCCGGAAGTCGCATCACCGGCGGCCTGGAGCGAGCTCGAATTCCGGGTTATCGAATCAGACGCCAGCCGCACGCTCATCGAGGTGCTGTTCCCGGCGCCCGAGACCAGGAGCATTGAGATCCAGGGCCGCACATTCGACATCGTGCGTGTCCCGGGCGCGAGCCCCCTGGGCGAGCCCGGCGAGCCCCTGATGTCCGTCGCCGGAACGCTCATCGCGATCCCGCCCGCAGCCGGCGTGGAGCTGCGCATCCTCGAGGAGGGTCATGACATCCTCCAGGGAATCACACCCATCCCCGCCCTGGCGGACGACTGGACGATTGACCAGCCGCTCATGCTGGATGAGGTCGCCTACGCGCGGAAGGGCTTCTCCCTTGCTCAGGCGGAGGTCGGCGAGCCCGCCATCATGCGCGACTTCAGGGTCGTGCCGCTGCGCGTCTTCCCGCTCTCCTACGACGCGAGCACGCAGGAACTCCGAGTGACCAGGCGCCTTCTGGTGGAGCTCGACTACTCCTCCGCCGGGCGCATCAACGTGAAGACCAGCACGCGCGCGCCGTCCCGCGCGTTCCGCAGCCTCTACGAGGGCTCGATCGCCAATTACGGCTTCGTGAGGCCGCGCTACGAGAGCGACAACCGGGGCAAGTACCTCATCATCACGCACGACAACTACTACGACAGCGTCCTACCGCTGGCCGAGTGGCAGCACAAGCGCGGCATGGAGGTCGAGATCGCGAAGACCTCGGTCATCGGCTCGAGCACCTCGCTCATCAAGAGCTACATCCAGACGGCCTACGACACGTGGGCGGTGCCGCCGGAGTTCATCCTGATTGTCGGTGACTCTGAGTACGTACCGACCTCGAACCTGGACAACTACTACGGACAGCTCGAGGGTGGAGACGTCCTGGTCGACGTCAACGTGGGCAGGCTCCCCGCAGACAATGTGACGGAGTGCGACCTCCTCGTGGCCAAGACACTCGGCTACAAGAAGACGCCGTACATGCACGACCTGGACTGGTTCCGGAGCGCATGTCTCATCGTGCGTGAGGACTACGACGAGGACGACGCCATCTACTTCGGGGACACATGGTTCGCCTGGGGCCTGATGGAGAGAGAGGGATTCGCTCAGATAGACACCCTGTTCCGCAGGAACGGCTCCGACAAGAACGACGTGCACGCTGCCATCACCGACGGGCGAGTCTTCCTGAACTACAGAGGCCAGGGCGTCTCGAACTGGTGGGCGCCGTTCGACTGCAACCCAGCTCTGACCAGCCCCGGTTACAAGCTGCCGGTCCTCATGGCGGCGACCTGCGGCGGCGGCAACTTCGCGTCCGACGGCTACCCGTGCGAGAACTGGCTCAAGTCCGGGACCGTGGCGGCGCCCAAGGGCTCCGTCGCGTCCGTGGGAACGTCGGTTGTGGCCTGCAACGTGGCGCACTATCGAAGCGCGGTCAACCAGGGCTTCTACGACGCCATTTTCAACCTCAAGATGTACACCGTCGGAGAGGCCACGGTGAACGGGAAGCTCAACCTCTTGATGATCTACCCGAGCCAGACCTACGAGTACAACGGCTGGTGCTGCCAGGGCGACCCGGAGCTTGACGTCTGGACGAAGATCCCGGTCTACGCCGACATCACGCACCCGCCGTCGGTCCCGAACGCTCCGAGCACGCTGGACGTTCACGTGGAGGACGGCGGGGAGGCGTTCCAGGATGCGCTGGTCTGCGCCTACGCGCCCGGCGAAATCTACGAGGCGGCCTACACGGACGTCAACGGCGACGTCTCGTTCTCGATCAACCCGGCGACCTCCGACACGGTCTGGGTCACCGTTACGGGGCACAACCTGCACCCCTACGAGGGGCACGCGGTGGTGACGTCGACGGGCCCCTACCTCGCCTACGCAAGCCACATCGCTGACGACTCGAACACGGGCAACAACGACGGCGTCATCACACCCGGCGAGACCATCGAGCTGACGGTCTCTCTCGAGAACACCGGCCCCGAGGACGCGATCGGTGTGTCGGGAGTACTCCGGTCCGGCGATTCCTACGTCGCGCTCGGCGACAGCACGTCCAGCTACGGGGACATTGCCAGCGGCAGCATCGTGCCGAACGCCGTTCCGTTCACGTTCACGCCTTCTACAAACTGCCCGAACGGGCACGAGCTCGACCTCACGGTCATGGCCTCTGACGCGAGCCGCGCCTACTGGAACGTGAGCGTTCCGGGAGTAACGGTGTCGGCGGCCGATCTGGTGTTTGACTCGTCAGTGATCGACGATGCCGCACCGGGTGGGGACGGCGACGGCTCTCTCGAGGCGGGCGAGACGGCGTGGCTGACAGTGACGCTCGAGAACACGGGACCCATAGGGCTCGAGGGTGTCTCCGGCACGCTGTCGACGTCAGACGCCTACGTGGCGGTCACGGATCCGGAGGGTGAGTTCGGTGTCATCGCGGGCAGCGGTGGCACGGCAACGAGTTCCACGAACTCGTTCCGCGTCAACGCAAGCCCCACGGTCGCTCCGGGCCATGAGGTCTCCTTTACACTCGCCGTGACGGGCGACGCCGATACATACACGCACACTCAGAGCGTCGGCCTCACGGTGACGATCGGTGGAGATCCCTCGGATGGCCCGTCCGGGCCTGACGCCTACGGCTACTACGCCTACGACACCGGAGACGACTGGACCGGACAGGCTCCTGTCTACGACTGGGTAGAGATCTCGGGCGTCGGCAATCGCATCGCCGTGATCGATGCCGATGCAGCGACGACGACGTTCTCGCTCCCGTTCACATTCAGGTACTACGACACGGACTACGCCAGCATCTCCGTCTGCTCGAACGGGTTCGTTGCGCTCGGCAGCGAGGACTACCGCTTCGGCGACAACTCCGGGATCCCGATGGCCCACGGCCCGGTGGCGATGGTCGCTCCGTTCTGGGAGGACCTGAACCCCGCCGAGGGTGGCGACATCTACGAGTACTTCGACAGCGCGAACCACCGCTGGATCTGCCAGTTCGACGCGGTGGCCCACTACGGGGGCGGCAACCTGGAGACGTTCGAGGTCATCCTCTACGATCCGGCCTTCTACCCGGTGCCGAGCGGGGACGGGGACATCGTGCTGCAGTACCAGACGGTGGCCTTCCCCCACTCCTGCACCGTGGGCATAGAGAACCCCGCGGCGACGACCGGCATCCAGTATCTCTACAACTCGACGTACGACCCCGCGGCGGCCCCGATAGTGAGCGGCGAGGCCGTGAGATTCACGATGCACGGTCCGGACGCTCCGCCGCAGTGGCTCGTCATCGACGGCAGCACGATCGATGACACCGCCAGCGGAAACGGCGACGGACTCGCGCAGCCGCTGGAGAGGATCGAGATCGTCGTGACGCTCGAGAACCTGGGAACCGGCGACGCTACCAGCGTGACCGGCACGCTGACCACCTCCGATCCGGACGTCACCATCAACGACGGAAGCGGATCGTTCGGCGACATCGCGGCGCTCAACTTCGGCGACAACAGCGCCTCGCCGTTCCTCGTGACCATCGGCGCCTCACCGACCGACCCGATCGTCGAGTTCGACCTGCACGTCTCGAGCACCGACAGTAGGTACGACAGCTACGACGTGCTGACGCTGGTCCTCGACCTGTCGGGGACGGGCATCGACGACGGAGAGCTGCCGACGATGTTCGCGCTGCGTCAGAACAGCCCGAACCCGTTCCGCGACGGGACGGCGATGGCCTTCAACCTGCCGACAGCAGCAAGGACGAAGATCAGCGTATACAACGTCGCGGGCAGGAAGATAGCGACCGTGGTCGACCGCGAGTTCCCAGCGGGGCGTCACAGCGTCGAGTGGAACGGCACCGACTCCGCGGGCGGGCACGTGCCGGCCGGCATCTACTTCTACCGCCTCGAGGCGGGGAACCACACGAGCACGAAGAAGATGATCGTGCTGAGATAGACCGAAGCACGCCTGACCCTGGGGGTCATCAGCCCCGATGGACCGATGGACGCGAGAGGGCCGCTCACATGACGTGGGCGGCCCTTTCTGTTGCGCTACGTCGCCTTCTGTCGGAGCAGGCTGCTCCAAGTCGCAGCTACTGCAGGATCACCATCTTCCCCGTAAGCTCAGTGGCGCCGGCCACAAGTCTGTAGAAGTAGACGCCGTCAGGAAGTTCCTCACCCGATGCGCCCTTCCCGTCCCAAGGGATCGCGTGGCGGCCGGGGCCGTACACGTTGTCGACGAGCGTACGCACCAACCGGCCGCCGACGGTATAGACTAGGAGCTTTATGCGCGTCGCCTCCGGAATCGAGAACGCGATGCGGGTCGACGGATGGAAGGGATTCGGGTAGTTACCGTACACGACGGCCTTCTGCGGAACCCTGTCGTCGGCGCCGGCCGACGCCACGCGCAGGGTCACGGGTATCACCACAGGCTCACCGCCGTTGCTGGTGATGACGATGTCCGCGTAGTAGTCACCGTAGGGCATGCCGGCGGTGTCGTACTGAACCTCGACGGACGCTGTCGCGCCCGCAACAACATCTCCGCCGGCCGGGATAACGGAGAGCCACTCGATCGGCTGGTAGATGGAGAAGGACGCGTCGCTGACGTCGTCGATATCCGAATTCACGGTCAGACTCACCTTCACCAGACAGTCGTCCGAGACTGGAGCGTCCACGACCCACGTGTACTCGCCGTCGTCCTCGGTTGCGGCCACCACCGTCGTCCAGCTGCCTCCTCCGTCCACCGGACAGAGTATGTCGAGCAGGAGAGGGAAACCGCTCTGGTCCCATGTGATGTCGCCCGCCTCACCCACGCCCCAGGCCGCGTTCCCGTTGGG
>JAUWLR010000141.1 GCA_030613615.1 Candidatus Eiseniibacteriota bacterium | reverse complement strand
CTCCCGGGGGAGCGCGAACCCTACCGGCCGCGTCGGGACGACCTGATGGAGGAGCACGTCGCTCTCGAGACCGGCCGCGGGGAGAGCAGGAGGGCGCTCGCCGAGAAGGAAGAGTTCATCCTGACGGCCCTCGAGTCCGAGAAGAGCCTCCGTGGCGCCGCGCACGACGCCGCCGTGGCGCGCAAGCAGGGAACCGCTTGCCTTGACGGCGCCAAGGAGGGACTCCTGGGAGCGCGGGAGCACAAGACCAAGCTCGAGGGTGAGCTGGACGCGGCGGAACACAAGAAACAGCTTCTGTCCGAGATACGAGACGGCTACGGCGGGTTCCAGGAAGGGGTGCGCTCGCTCCTGACGGACGATGCCGGCTCGGTCGCCGGGCTTGTCGGTACGGTAGCTGACGTGATCACCGTCGATCAGGGGATGGAGGGAGCCATCGAGACGGCTCTCGCCGGCGCCGTCCAGTACGTCGTAACGCGCGACGTGGAATCGGCGCGGAACGCCATGGGGCACCTCTCGAGAGGCGCGCTCGGCAAAGCGACGTTCATCCCGGTCTCGGAGCTGGCCGGCATCCACGTGGAGCGTCCGCCGGACACCGTGTGCTCGGCGGCGGGGGTAGTCGGTCCCGCCTCGGATTTCGTCAGCTGTGACGCTTCCCTGGAAACGCTGTCTGAGTTTCTACTCGAGGGCGTCGTGATCGTGCGCGACCTCGACACCGCGCTGAGTCTCAGGGAACGCGAGGACGCCAGGCATCTGGCTTTCGTTACCCCAGAGGGGGACATGGCGACCGCGGCCGGTGTTCTGTCAGGAGGACGGCCCGGGAACGAGGAGGCCGGGCTTCTGCGGCGTGTCGAGCGCCTCGAGGCCGCGCAGCGCGAGGTCGCGGATCTCACGCGGCGTCTCGCGGAGGCGAGGCGCGCCGAGGAAACAGCCGAGGCGGAACTCGCGACGGCGTCGGACGCCGCGGATGGCGCCGAGGCGGCAGCGGAACGTGCGGAGGCCGAGCTCTGGGAGGCCAAGCGACAGGTGACCGAGCTCGAACTCGGCAAGACGAACCTGGCCGACAGCGTCGCGCGGCTTGGCGCGAATCGCGACGCGCTCGGCGTGAGGATGGAGTCGACACGGAGGGACGTCGGCGTTCTGGCCGACCGCCTGTCTCAGCTCTCAAGGGGCGAGGACGAGCTGGGAGAACAGGTGGGCGAACTCGAGAGGAAGTCCAAGCTGGCAGAGAGGGAGCGGTCCAGGGCGCGCGAGGAGGAGAAACAGACCGAGATAGCTGCCGCCGCCGTGAGGTCCGAACTGACACAGCTGAAGGCGGAGCACGCGCAGCTGGGCGAGACCGTGAGAGTGGCGAAAAGCGCCATCGAGAAGAAGAGCGAGGAGCGCGAGCAGCACATCCGCACCGTCGCCGAACTGGACACACGGAATGCCGCCGACGGCGAGGTGCTGTCTGGACTGAACGAGCAGAAGCACGCGCTCGAGCGCGACAGGGACGCTATGCGCGGTGAGGTGAAGCAGCTTCGCGTCCAGATAGAGAAGCTGGACGGGGACACCAAGTCATCCAGGGATACCAGGGACCGTGCGCAGGCCGAGCTGCACGAGATCGAGCTCAAGGACACCGAGCTTCGGAGCCGGTTCGAGTCCCTGCGCGAGCGGCTCCAGGAGGAGTACTCCGCAGACGTGGAGCAACTTGGCGACCTCGCGGTGGAGGAGGACGCGCCGCCCTTCGATGCACCGAAGGCCAAGGAGGAGGTCGAGCGACTCAGGGCGCGTCTGCGCGCCATGGGGCCCGTCAATCTCCTTGCGCTCGACGAGTACGACGAGGAGAGCAAACGTCTCGAGTTTCTCACGGGCCAGTATGAAGACCTGGAGAAATCCAAGGAATCCCTGAGGGCCGCGATCGACCAGATCAACAACACCGCGCGAGACATGTTCCTCGAAACGTTCGAGCTGGTGCGGAAGAACTTCGTCGACATGTTCCAGCGACTCTTCGAGGGGGGCGACGCGGACCTCAAGCTCACCGATCCGGACGACCCGCTGGACTCGACCATAGAGATAGTGGCATCGCCACGGCAGAAGAAACTCGGCCGTCTCTCGCTTCTCTCAGGTGGTGAGAGGGCACTGACAGCGATCGCACTCCTGTTCGCGATCTACCTGGTCAAGCCGTCGCCGTTCTGTATTCTCGATGAGGTAGACGCGCCGCTGGACGACGCGAACGTGCAGCGGTTCGTCCGGGTGCTGAAGGACTTCTCTGACCGGACGCAGTTCATCGTCATCACGCACAACAAGGCGACCATGAAGGAGGCCGACCGGCTCTACGGCATCACGATGGAGGAGTCGGGTGTGTCGAAGGTGGTTTCCGTCAGTCTCGATCATGCACGGGAAGAGGTGGTGAGTGAGGAAGCGGTTCTCGAGGCTGCGTGACGGGCTGGCGAAGACAAGACGGGCGATCACAGAGGGTATCCGGGGAGCCCTGGGGAGGGGCGCGGGTCTTGACCGCGCCGCGCTGGACTCGATAGAGGAGACCCTGATCGCCGCCGACCTCGGCGTCGAGACCGCGCTGCATCTGATCGACGGTCTCAGGGAGCGGTTCGGCGCGAGCGGCGCGGCCACGGAGGGCGGGGTCAGGGAATTCCTTGCCCTGGAGATCGAGAAGGCGCTGCGAGCTGCCGAGAGGCAAGGCGCCCAGGGAGAACCCGGGGCGCCTCTTGTCGTTATGGTCGCCGGCGTCAACGGCGTTGGTAAGACGACGACGATCGGCAAGCTCTCGCGTCTTCATGCGGATGAAGGACGCACCGTTATCCTGGCGGCGGCTGACACGTTCCGGGCCGCCGCGAGCGAGCAGCTGTCGATATGGGCGGACAGGAGTGACGCTCAGTTCGTTGGGGGGCAGCTGGGCGGCGACGCTGCCGCGGTTGCGTACGACGCTCTCGACGCGGCGATCGCCCGTTCAGCGGACGTGCTCATTGTCGACACGGCGGGTCGGCTTCACACACAGAAGAACCTGATGCAGGAGCTCGTGAAGGTCAAACGCGTCCTCGGAAAGCGACTGGCGAACGCGCCCCACGAGGTGCTGCTCGTGATCGATGCGAACACGGGGCAGAACGCGCTGTCGCAGGCCAGCGTGTTCGACGAGGCACTGGGTCTGACCGGGCTTGTGCTGACCAAGCTCGACGGGACCGCACGCGGGGGTATCGTGGTCGCCATCGCCAGGGAACTGGCCATTCCGGTCCGGTTCGTAGGGCTGGGGGAGGCCATCGACGACATCGAGCCCTTCGACTCCGCGGCGTTCGCCAGGGGGCTTCTGGGAGTCGACGGAGCTCCTCCCGAGACGGCTTGACACCGCCCCCCGAGATGGCCTGCACACCCCCCTTCCGAGACGGCTTGACACCGCCTTCCGAGACGGCTTGACACCGCCCCCCTGGGGTGGTAGATTCTGTGGTGACAACTGAATACAAGTTCCTTCGGGGCGGGGTGCAAGTCCCCACCGGCGGTCAGAGCCCGCGAGCGGAGCGATCCGCAGAGCCTGTGTAATCCAGGCGCCGACAGTGAGAGTCTGGATGGTAGAAGGAGCCGGCACGGTAGCAGTTCTTGCTCGTGCCTCGCAGCGCCTCGAAGGATGTACGGGGCGCTTTTTCTTTGCCGGGTAATCCCATTCACTGTCCCGGCTGGCCTTTTCGTCGCCCCGAGAGGCGGTGATGGCTTGAGCACGACGACCACGAATCGGAGCAGGACCAAGGGCGACGTCGACTCGTCCTTCATGGACGGGGCGTTCGAGCTGGCGGAGCGCGGGCGGGGGGCTACGAGCCCGAACCCTGTCGTCGGCGCTGTGATCGTCAAGGACGGCGAGATCGTGGGGGCCGGATACCACGAGCGCTACGGGGGCCCGCACGCCGAGGGGAACGCACTGGCGCAGGCGGGGGCGAGTGCATCCGGGGCGACCCTGTACGTCACCCTGGAGCCGTGCTCCATCTCGGGGAAGACGCCGCCGTGCACGGATGCGATAGTCGCGGCGGGCATCGCCAGAACCGTCGTCCCCGTCCTGGACCCGAACCCCAGAGTCTCGGGACGGGGCGTCTCCATCCTCCGGGAGGCCGGCGTCGAGGTCGAGCTCGGGCTTATGCGTGAGCAGGCGCGCACACTGAACGCGCCCTACTTCAAGTACAGAAGCACGGGCCTGCCGTTTACGACGCTCAAGCTGGCCCTCTCACTGGACGGGCGTATCGCGCCGCCCCCGGGCGGCCCCCGCTGGACGTCGTCTGCGGCCTCCCGTGAACTGGTCCACAGAATGAGAGCGAAGGCCGATTGTGTGATGGTCGGCATAGGCACGGTCCTCGCCGACGACCCGCTCTTGCCCGTGAGAGCAGCGGAGGCCGGCCGGCAGCGGGCCGGCGGAGGACGGGCAGCGGGCGGAGGGTCTCCAGAGGCCGGAGTACTTCAGCCCGCGCGGCTCGTCCTGGATACTCACCTGCGCATTCCATGTGATTCGGCCATCGTCAGCGGCGCCCGCGGGGTGCGCACCATCGTGGCTTGCTGTGACAGCGTGGATCCCTCTCGAAGAACCATACTCGAGAACGCGGGCGTCACAGTCTGGCGCTCCGCCGCTCCCGACGGCACACTGGACCTTACCTTCGTCCTGAGACGGGCGGCCGAGGAGGGGCTCATCTCGGTTCTGTCCGAGGGAGGCGCCGCGGTAGCGAGCTCACTCCTGCAGAGGGGTCTCGTGGACCGCGTGGCTTTCTTCGTTGCGCCGAGGCTGTACGGCGCGGGGGGGACGCCGGCGTTCGGTTCTCTGGATGAGAGCTGGTGGAGCGGGCTCAGGGGATTCGAGAACGGACGCTGGACGGAGATCGGCGGGGACGGCCTGTTCGAGGCGGACGTAGTTGGCTCGGACACGGAGCCCGTCTGAGGAGAGTTCTTGATGTTCACGGGGCTTGTGGAGTGCAAGGGAAGAGTGACGTGGCTCCGGCGTGCGAGCGGTGGCGCCGTGATCCGCATTGCAGCACCCTTCGCTTCGGAACTCGAGCACGGCGAGAGCGTGTCGGTCAACGGGGTCTGCCAGACCGTTGTTCGGGCCGACGCCGACGCGTTCGAGGTGGACGTCATCGCCCAGACGCTCTCGGTAACGACGATCGGGGCGCTAAGGAGCGGCAACGAGGTCAATCTGGAACGCGCGCTCAGGATGGGCGACAGAGTGGGTGGGCACATGGTTGCCGGGCACGTGGACGGCGTCGCGCGGGTCGTGCGGCTTCGAAGTGACAGGGACGGGACCCGCCTCACGCTTGAGCTGCCCGCTCCGCTTACTCGGTACGTCGTGCAGCGTGGCTCCATCGCGGTGGACGGCGTCAGCCTGACGGTGGCGGACGTTGTGGGTGAGCGTGTGACCGTCGCACTCATTCCGGAGACACTGCGCGTCACGCTGGCCGGGGCCTACCGTTCCGGCACTAAGGTCAACATAGAGACGGACCTTCTGGCCAGGCACCAGGAGAAGCTGCTCGAAGGCCGCGAGGAGGCATCGGGCCCGCCGGACGGCAACGAGAACGACGGCGGATTGACAGAGAAACGGCTCAGGGAACTGGGATTCGCGGGGTGAGGATCATGAAGGAAGTGCGCCGGAAAGTGGAGGCCGCGATCGAGGACCTCCGGCAGGGCAGGATGATCATCGTGGTGGATGATGAGACACGGGAGAACGAGGGCGACCTGATCATGGCCGCCGATAAGGTGACGCCCGAGGCGATCAACTTCATCTCCCGTGAGGCCCGGGGACTCATATGCGTTTCCATGACAGGGGAGCGCCTCGACGAGCTGGATCTCCATCCGATGGTGGGAAAGAACACGTCGATAATGGGGACCGCCTTCGCCGTGTCGGTCGATGCGGTCGCAGGGACGACGACAGGTATCTCGGCGCACGATCGCGCCACGACCATCAGGGCTCTCGTCGAGCCCGGCACGAGACCGTCCGATCTCGCCCGGCCCGGCCATATCTTCCCGCTGCGCGCGAGCCCGGGCGGTGTCCTGAAGCGGGCCGGGCCCACGG